>NZ_PNDH01000002.1:0-210973 GCF_005887175.1 Pseudoalteromonas sp. S1612
ATAAATAGGTGATAACGCAGCATCAATGCCAACCAGGCGCTGCCCGAAGGGTTCTGCCTAGGAGCGATTTAGTCTTTGTTGCTCGGTTTTTACTTAGCCCACTAGGTTACAAAACTCGCGCCGCGATTAAACCGCTCCTAGTTTGAACAATTTTAATCCGCAAAGGTCAACAGACCCTAAAGCAGACCTGTAAACTCAACAATTAATTTCACACACAACAAAACTTTACGGATGAGAGAGTACATTCGATCCGAGTTTGTCTATTAATATCGTAATATTACAGCGACTGTGATAGCTTAAATGTAATTAATATTAATGAGTTATCGATATGAGCATGATTCCTAGTATAAAAATTTTAACGAACTCTAGCCTGCTTTTTGATGTTTCTCACTACAGCGAACCACACATACTTGCGACGCAAAAAAAGCTTTGGGCACTCGCCCAACACTGTAAAAACAGCAATGAATTTATCGATTTGGTACCAGCTATGAACTCGTTAACATTGTATTTAAAGTCTTCAGAAATGCTCCATAAATGGCACAACAGCTTAGCTAAGTTATGGGAGGAAGTAGATGATTATCCGTTTGATAGCCAGCACCACCAAATTAATACCTACTACCAAGGTGAAGATTTAGATTACGTAGCTAACTATCATCAACTCACAATTGATGAAGTGATTAACTTACATAGAAAGGAGTTATATCACGTTCTATTTTTAGGCTTTGTTCCCGGTTTTCCTTATTTACATGGGCTCAACTCACGGTTATTTACCCCAAGGCGCGATAACCCGCGAGTGAGTGTACCTAAAGGCGCAATTGCTATTGGAGCAGACCAAACAGGTATTTACCCTGAAGATTCACCAGGTGGTTGGCATATTATTGCTCACACTGATGCCTGCTTATTTGATTCTAAAGCGGCTAATCCTTGCTTATTTAAACCTGGCGATACCATAGAGTTTATGCCTGTAAAAGGAGTAAGCAATGATTAAAGTAATCAAGAGCGGTATTCAACTAACAATCCAAGATTTAGGCCGTGTGGGTTTTCGACATTTAGGGGTAAGCCGCTCAGGTAGCCTTGATACCTATGCACACATTATTGCGAACCGTTTATTAAATAACACCGACAACGCTGCCGTGCTGGAATTAACCGTGGGTTTATGCGAACTGCAATTTCAGTGTGATACCGTTATTGCCCTTCATGGAGCCGACCTCAAAGCAACCCTTGATGGACACCCACTTTATCCAGGCTGGAGTTACCCAATAAAAGCAATGCAAACACTTAAATTTGCAACTGGCCGTGGTGGATCTCGTGCTTATATTGCAGTAAAAGGCGGCATTGAATGCCCAGAGGTTATGGGTTCTAAATCTACAGATTTAGGGGCAGCCATTGGAGGCTTTAATGGCCGTGCACTGCAAAGCGGCGACGTGCTAGCCATAAGTCCTTATACTAAACCTTGGATATGTAATAAGGGCGCCCTTACTCCGCCAAAACGTAATATTATCCGTTTACATGTTGGGCCTCATTATGAGCTACTAACACCCGAGTGCATTAATGCTTTTTGTGATACCGCATTTACTATTAATCCAAATAGTAATCGTATGGGGGTGCGCTTAGATCATAAAAATGCTGATATTATGCAACATACACTTTCATTGCCCTCTGTAGCCGTAGCACCTGGGAGCATACAGCTTCCACCTGATGGCAATCCTATAGTGTTATTAAATGACGGGCAAACAACGGGGGGTTATCCTTTAATAGCGCATGTGATAGAAGCCGACTTACATCAGTTTGCACAATTTAGAACTGCCGATCCAATCACCTTTGAATTTGTATCACTTGAGCAAGCAAATGCTGCAAAAAATAAGCTCGATGCTCACCTAGCACAACTTAAGCTGAGTTTAAGCCGCTACTGGGATTAATTAATAGTGCACTCACGCTCACTCACTGAGTAACTCAACCGCTATTTATTTAGTTTTCGCTTTGCACTTTCTTGGTGCAAGGCAAACTAATTGTTGCAATTTAATTTAACTTTAACGTAATTTTAAATTAAAAATTGCACATTGCATTTTAATCTCCTTGCCAATATCACCACATTGGTGCAGCGCCAATTTATTTGGTGCATAAATTATTCTTATTATTTTAAAAAAGCCATGTGACTTAGGTATTTATTTCTGATAAAACAAGGTTAGTCTTTAGCAAACTCGCTATCGTAGGCACTTAATAGGAATGAGGAAAAATTATGTGTTCAATATTCGGCGTACTCGATATTAAATCGGATCCCAGCCAGTTACGCGCTCAGGCAATCGAAATGTCCAAACTGCTTCGCCACCGCGGGCCTGATTGGTCAGGGGTGTATTCATCAGACAAAGCAATTTTAGTGCACGAACGCTTAGCAATAGTAGGCGTATCAAGCGGTGCGCAACCATTATACAACCCAGAAAAAACGCATATTTTAGCGGTAAATGGCGAAATTTATAACCACAAAGAGCTTGCCGCTAATTTAGAAGTCGAGTTTGATTTTCAAACGCAGTCAGATTGTGAAGTTATTTTAGCCCTGTATAAACAAAAAGGGCCTGCATTTTTAGATGACTTAAATGGTATTTTTGCCTTTTGTTTATATGATGAAGAGCAAGACGCTTACCTAATTGGTCGCGACCACATTGGTATTATTCCACTGTATACAGGCCATGACGAGCATGGCAACTTTTATGTAGCATCAGAGCTAAAAGCGCTTTCACCTATTTGTAAACATATAGAAGAGTTCCCACCTGGGCATTACCTTTACAGCAAAGACGGTAAATTAACACCTTACTACCAACGTGATTGGCAAAGCTACGACGCAGTTAAAAACAACGATGCCAAGGCAGAAGATGTAAAAGATGCTCTAGAAGCCGCGGTAAAACGCCAGCTTATGTGTGACGTACCCTACGGTGTATTACTATCTGGTGGATTAGATTCGTCGGTTATTTCAGCTATTACTCAACATTTTGCCGCAAAACGTATTGAAGACAACGATGAAAGTGACGCTTGGTGGCCTAAACTGCACTCGTTTTCAGTGGGTTTAGAGGGCTCTCCCGATTTAGCAGCAGCGCAAAAAGTGGCTGATATGATAGGTACTATTCACCACCCTATTATTTTTACTATTCAACAAGGTATTGATGCTCTTAAAGAAGTGATTTATCACATTGAAACCTACGATGTAACTACTATTCGTGCCTCAACCCCTATGTACTTAATGGCACGCCAAATTAAAGCTATGGGCATTAAAATGGTACTTTCAGGTGAAGGCGCCGATGAATTATTTGGTGGTTATTTATATTTTCATAAAGCACCCAATGCACAAGAGTTTCATGAAGAGCTTAACCGTAAAGTATCAAAACTGCATATGTTTGATTGTTTACGTGCTAATAAATCAATGGCTGCCTGGGGTGTTGAAGCACGCGTGCCATTTTTAGATAAAGAGTTCGTTGATGTGGCCATGCGCATCAACCCAGAAGCTAAAATGTGTAAAGACGAAAAAATTGAAAAACATATTTTGCGTGCTGGGTTTGACGGCTACCTACCAGATGACGTTTTATGGCGTCAAAAAGAACAATTCTCTGATGGTGTTGGCTACAGCTGGATTGATACTTTAAAAGAGTATGTGAATGAGCAAGTAACGGATCAAGAACTAGCGAATGCTAAATTTAAATACCCAATTAACACGCCAGATTCAAAAGAAGCGTATTTTTACCGCCGTATTTTTGAATCGCACTTCCCGGGCGATGCCTCTGCTAACTGTGTACCACATGGTAAATCAGTAGCATGTTCAACCCCCGAAGCACTGGCGTGGGATGCATCATTTCAAAACAATGCAGATCCATCTGGACGCGCCGCAGGCGTTCACAATGAAGCATATAAAAAATAGTTACCCCCCCTATCTACGCTGCAGGTTAAAAACTGCAGCTTTTCTTCGCTGTCTTAGTGAATAATTTCTTGAAAATTTTATTCCACTAAAAGAAGTGAATGAGAAATCAAAACCATTCAATTTAATCATTTATGTTTAATCACTGTTGTTTGTCACTTCTTTACAAGCGCAGCGTTTCATCGCCATTTTTATAAATTAAATCTCAAAGGTGAGATAAACCTTTGACCAATTTAGTTTAAACAGTAAGATTTAGTCGCTTTTTATAAAAACTATTTCAATCTCGCTTTTTCATTAACCTCATGAAAAATAGCTATCTAGCTCATTACCCCAAATCATAAAAACATAGTTAAAATGTCATTAAAAAATCATTTAATAAATTAATAGTGATTTTAAAACGCTGAGTTAGTTTTTACGTATTCAATAGCGTTTTTTAGTTATTTGCTTGTCTGATTAGGCCGAATATTCATTCACTTAGCTTTGCATTCAATGCTATATACGACTATAAAATAATTAGCTGACACATTAGTTATCATTTGTTCAGCTGCCAGATGTGTACAATAAAAAGACAAAAGTAGCTTAAAGTTTTGCCAAAGTGTTAAATCTTTTGCATTTAATATTTAACTCCCCAATTAGTAAAGGTATGATGGGCAATTAAATTAGTTAGTCTTCTAACTATTCGTGTTATTAGCTTTAGTTATAAATCTAATAAGACGAATACAGTGAACTATAAAAAACTGGCATTAAGCCAACCTGTTTCATTAACCAATGAGGTATTGCATGAGCGAGAATCATGACAAGTACAGTATTGATAATACGGACTACACCGTAGGTCAAGACAACGTACAAAAGTGGGGATTTGATATACATAACCCTGTATTCGGGATCAGTGCAGGGTTAATAGCACTTTTTTTAATCGCCGTACTAGTGTCAGATGCCGAAGTAGCTAAAACAACACTAAATGGTATCAAAACCGATATTATTAATAATTTTGACGGCTTATTTATGTGGGCTGCTAACTTCTTTGTTATTTTTTGTTTAGTTTTAATTTTTTCACCATATGGCAATATCCGCTTAGGCGGTGACGATGCTAAACCATCGCATTCTCGTATTTCTTGGCTGGCAATGTTATTTGCTGCAGGTATGGGTATTGGCTTAATGTTCTGGGGTGTTGCTGAACCAGTTGCATACTACACTGGTTGGTATGAAACGCCGCTCAATGTAACAGCTAACACACCAGAAGCCGCGAAAATGGCAATGGGTGCAACTATGTTCCATTGGGGTCTTCACCCTTGGGCAATTTATGCTGTAGTTGCGCTTTCGTTAGCATTTTTTACTTACAATAAAGGCTTACCGCTTTCTATTCGTTCGATTTTTTACCCAATTTTAGGTGATAAAGCGTGGGGATGGCCTGGTCACATAATTGATATTTTAGCTGTATTAGCAACTTTATTTGGTTTAGCAACGTCACTTGGGCTAGGTGCACAACAAGCCTCTGCCGGTATTAATCATGTATTTGGTTTTGAAGGTGGCGTAGGTTCACAAATTCTGGTTATTACAGGTGTTACATTACTAGCAGTCGTCTCTGTTATTAGAGGCATTGATGGCGGCGTTAAATTACTTAGTAACGTAAATATGCTCATTGCTTTAGTATTACTAGTATTTGTATGTTTAGTTGGTTTTGCGGTCTCTATGGGTAATATCCCTAACACGGTAATGGGGTATGTAGAGAACATTATTCCATTGAGTAACCCACATGGCCGTGAAGATGAAACATGGATGCATGGTTGGACAGTATTCTACTGGGCTTGGTGGATTTCATGGTCACCGTTTGTAGGTATGTTTATTGCGCGTGTTTCGCGTGGTCGTACAATCCGTGAATTTTTAACCGCGGTATTACTTATTCCAACAGCGGTTACTATCCTGTGGATGTCTATCTATGGTGGCATCGCAATTGACCAAGTAGTTAATGGTATTGGTGCTCTTGGGACTGACGGTCTAACAAGTGTCCCTATGGCGATGTTCCAAATGCTTGATGAAATGCCAATGGCGAGTGTGCTTTCTTTCATTGCTATTGTATTAGTACTGGTATTCTTTATTACTTCTTCTGATTCAGGATCACTTGTAATTGATTCAATCACAGCAGGTGGAAAAATTGATGCACCGGTACCACAGCGTATTTTTTGGGCTACTGTTGAGGGCGCAATTGCTGCTGCATTACTTTGGATTGGTGGTACTCAAGCGATTGAAGCACTACAAGCTGGGGCTATTTCAACCGGTCTACCGTTTACCATTGTTTTACTATTAATGTGTGTAAGCTTAATTTTAGGTTTACGAACTGAGCCTCGCCCAGTTAAATAACACCCTACATTAAAAAACGCCGCTAATTGCGGCGTTTTTTTTACTCTATTTTTCCTATAATATTTTATAACGTTTCGCTAAAGCCAAATTTCACTTAGTGGTGTATCTAACCGATAATGATAACTCAGCTGAGCTTGCAGTAATTCTGCGGTGGCTAAAGCGTCAGTCAGTGCATTATGGTTTTGATACAATGGCAAGGAATAACGCTCCCTTGTATCACTTAACCGTAATGAGCCTAGTTTTGTATTAAATAGCCTACCTAGTAGCCCTTGACGCGCTCTAAGCGCTCGCCTTTCAATTTCCATAGTGTCGACTAGAGCAAATTCAATCCCTTCTTTTATACGTGTGAGCAGCGCATTATAAAAAAAATGGCGCTCAATGGCGGCATAATGCACCACCACCACTTTCCCTTTAAGTGCATCAAGAAGTGGGGCTAAAATTCGATTGAGGTCGGGAGCTTCGTCCACTTCTGAGTGGGTAATACCATGGATAACAATCGACTCTTCACTCAAATCTCGTCGTGGTTGTACTACCCAATGGCGGCTCTCTTTACAGTAAATACGATTAACATTGAAAGGCACTAACCCCACACTAACAATATCATCGGTATTAGCGTCCAGACCTGTTGTTTCAAAATCTAGCGCCACAAAAGGTACACCTTTAAGTGGAGCAGTCTGATTGGTAAATGCCTGCTTATAAAACTCCTTAAGCAACGAGTTTTCCGCACTATGTAAAAGCTGCTCGTAACGACGTGGCCAATCTAACGGTGATTTAGCCATAACTTATTTCACACCTGAATGAGCAGAATAACTAAACTTTAAAAAGCTTTGCGCTTTTTCTAAAATCGCAAAAGCTTCTTTTAAATTACTTTGCTCAAATGGTGAGAGTAAATGCGGGTCTAAATCATTATCGGGCGCTTCCCCCTGCTCTATCTGCCATGCCTGATGGCGAATACGTACAGTGGCAATATATTCAAATGCATCACGCAAATCTTGTGCTTTGCCTTTGGGTAATAAGTTAGCCTCGATAATATCCTCTAAGCGCTCAAACGAATTTTGTTTACGTGAACCGACCGCTAATGCATGAACGCGAACCACATCAGATAGCGGCGCTGTACCACGACGTTTTAAGTTCATTGAGCGCTTATGTTGGCCATTGTGCTCAAGTACAAAGCCGTTAAAAAATCCCAATGGTGGCGTTCGATTGCGAGCATTAGCAGCAAGGTTAGCTAAAAAGCGTTTATTTACTTTGCTTTCTTTTGCCACCAGCGTTTTAAGCTCATCGGCCCACTTTAACTTACCCCACACACCATCTAAGTCAAAAAATATCGAGCTATTGAGCAGTGCTTGCGGTTTGGGCTCGGCCATCCAGCTAGCAAATTTTTCTTGCCATTGTTCGCGGGTCATACGCCATTTTTTAAACGAGGCCATAATTTCACCATCACAATAGGTATAGCCACACTTAGCCAAGCCATCACACACAAAGTCTGATAAGTTTTGAAAATACTCATCGTGCAATGCCTCATCGAAGCTATTATCTAAAATCAGTGCATTATCTTGATCGGTTACAATTAACTGCTCATCCCGTGCCATTGAGCCCAGCGCAATAAAACAATAAGGAATGGGCGGCTCGCCAAATTTTTCTTCTGCTAGGGCTAATAGGCGCTGTTTAAAGGTACGTCCTATTACTGCCATAGCGGTCCCTATCATATGCGAATTAGCATCTTCGTTTACCATACGCACAAACACATTAGGTAATTGGCGGGCGTAATGAACTAAGTCATCAACCGATTGTTGAGCTAAAATACCGCGTACTAACAATAAGCTACTTTGTGATTCATAGCGTAAAATATCAGATAGCGATATCACCCCTATTGGTCGCTTTTTATGTACCACAGGTAAGTGATGTAAGTTATCTCTTAGCATGGCTAAAACAGCTTCAAAAACGTAAGAGTTACTATCGAGCAAAACCAACCCTGAGGTCATTACCTCTTTCGCCGGCGTATCAAACGTAAGTCCTTGGGCAACAACTTTGGTACGGATATCTCTATCTGTGATGATCCCGACGACTTGACCGTCATCCTCTTCTGGATCGTCGCTTATTTGTTTTTCTATATCAGTAACAAGTACTGAAGAGACCGATTCTTGTGTCATCAAAAACGCGACGTCTTGTATGGGGGTTTGTGTAGTAACAGTGACTACATCGCGATGTAATAATGATTTAACTTTTGCGGTGGTTAAATCATTGCTGTCGGCTTGCTCTACTATTGCTTGGTGCAAGCGTACGTTGCCATCAACTTCGAAAAAGTCAGCAAAGGTTTCGTATTTATCACAGTATTCGTTGAAGGTATTAACATTAATACAATACGTTAAGGTATCTTCAAGTGCACGAGCTGGAAACCGCACTTTGCGGTTCATCAATAAACCCATTTGGCCAAAAATACCGCCTGTAGCTAAGCGGTTATAGAGTTCGCCATTACGGCGTGAAATCTCAACTGAGCCACTACGAATAATATACAAGTCACTAATATCTTGCCCTAAATGCAGGATATCAGTTTCGGCACGAAAGTAAGCAACCTCTATTTGCATTGCTAATTCGTTCAATGCCTCAGTAGGAAGCGTATCAAATGGGGGATGTTCAACTAAAAATTGGGCTATTTCAACTTGCTCGGCCTGCATAGGGAATCCTTGTGGCGTGAATCTAGTTGAATTGTGAGCCTAATTGGCTATTTTTTCAAAGAAAAATAGCCAATTTACGTAAATAGTTAGCGATTAATTATCTACTTGCTCTAACTCCTGCGCTAATTGTTTTGACTCATCGCCGCGAGGGCTGGTAAAACGTGCAAGTCCTAAATAAATCACCGGTGTTAAATAAAGCGTAAACAATACCGCTAATGCTAGTCCACCAAACACCACCCAGCCAATCGCATTACGCGCCTCAGCGCCCGCACCTGTTGACATAATAAGCGGTAATGCACCCAATAAAGTAGAAATTAAGGTCATGGTTATGGGTCGTAGGCGTACCAGTGCAGCTTGTTCAACCGCTTTTCGAACACTAAGCCCGTTATCTCTTAATTGATCAGCAAACTCGACCAATAAAATTGCGTTTTTAGCGATTAAACCAATAAGCATTACCAGACCAATTTGCGAATAAATATTGAGTGATGTGCCGGTTAAGTACAGTGCTAAAATAGCGGATGTAATACCAAATGGCACAGTAATCATCACCACAATGGCGCTGTTAACGTTTTCAAATTGTGCTGCCAATACTAAAAATACAATTAAAAATGCCAATACATAGGTCATTAATACTTCGTTTGAGGTCTCTTCAAATGTCAGAGCTTCCCCTTTAAACGCTAGGGTAATACCTGCTGGTAATGATTGCTCAGACACTTGTTTTATTTGCTCTACCAGTGTGGCAATAGTTAAACCTTCGGGTAATTCCATGCTTAATTCTATGGCACGTCGCTGAGCATGGCGCTCAAGCTCTGCAGCTACGCCTTCCTCTGTAATATTAGCGACACTACTGAGCGGTACTAATTGATTATCGCGGGCGCTTACATATAAATTTGCTAAATCACTGGGGTCATTAATGGTTTGATTTTGAGCCTGTAACATAATTGGTATTGACTGGTCGCCAATATTTAAATCGGCTATATCGTCGCCATTAATGGCAGCTCTTAGGGTAATGGCTATATCACTTAACGATACACCGAGTTCTTCTGCGCGTCGTCTGTCTATATTGACGCGAAGTTGTGGTTGCGATGGCTGATACGATACGCGAACCGGTGCAACTTCAGGTACTGCTTTTTCAAGATCTGCTGAAAACTGCTGTGCAGCTTTAAATATTTCAAGGTAATCTTGCCCCAGTAAAGCAATTTCGATTCCGCCACCTTGGCCACGTAAGTTTAAACTATTAGCCCCCCCTGCGTATGCGGGTGCTCCAGGAATATTCATTAAAGGCTGTCGAATTTTATTGATGATTTCTTGTTGACTAAAGTTGCGTTCATCCCAGTGTTTTAAAGGCACAGTAATAAACACAATATTAGGGTCCCATTGACCAACTACTGTGTAAATAGATTCAATTTCACCGCTTTCGACGAAAGGCAGCAAAGTGTCTTCCATTTTAATGGCTTGCCTGTCCATAAAGTTTAAGCCTACGCCATCTGGACCACGAGCAAATATTCTAATTTTACCGCGATCTTCTGTTGGTAGTAACTCGTTATCTAAGCTCATATACAACGCACCTGAACCACCAGCCACTAATAAACAAGCAATAAAGGTAAGCCACGCATGATCGAGTACTTTATGAATTGTTTTGGTATATAAATTAGCAAGTACGTTACCAAGCTTAGCAAATGGATGAAAACCGCCTTGCTTAAGCTTTAGCTTAGAGGTAAGTGCCGGCACTAACGATAACGCAACAAAGCTTGATATGATCACAGCACCGGCAAGAACACCGCCAAACTCTCTGAATAAACGCCCTGCTGTAGAGGGTAAAAAAGCGATGGGAACAAACACAGCTGCTAACACTGCCGTGGTGGCTATAACGGCAAAAAATACTTCACGGGTGCCAACAACCGCTGCGGCACGCCTGCCTAGCCCTAATCCACGTTGGCGTTGAATGTTTTCACTCACTACAATCGCATCATCAACGATTAAACCTGTAGCAAGTACCAATGCGAGTAAGGTTAAAATATTAATGGAAAAACCCAGTGCCCATATCAGTGCTAACGAGCCAATCAAAGCAACCGGAATGGCAAATGCGGGCACTAAGGTTGCGCGCCAAGAACCAATAAACACCCATAAAGTGATGATAACTAGCAGCACTGTCAGCACTAATGAGTTAATAACTTCATCCACTGAACTTCTAATAAACTGCGCATCATCTGATGTTAAGGTAAATTCCATCTGAGGAAAGCGTTCACGCATTCCCTCTATAAGCTTTAGAACTTCATCTGATATTTCTATGGTGTTAGATTGCGCTTGGCGGATAATTTCCATACCAATAACGGGTTTACCATTGAGCCTAACCATAGAGCGTGGATCTGCCGGGCCAAAATATACCGCGGCGATATCGCTAATACGGGTATCACCACGAATGATAATATCACCGACTTGATCTGGTGTGACCGAGGTAGCATCAGCACGCACAATGATTTGCTGATCGTTTGATTTTAAACTTCCTGCAGGCACATCAAAGGGAGCTTGCCTGAGAACGTCAGCAACATCAGGAATAGTTAAATTAAAGCTACTGAGCTTAAGCGGATCTATACGTACTCTAAGCACTCGTTCTCTATCACCGTTTAAGCGCACATCAGCAACACCGGGAATAGTTAAAAACTGTGGTGCTAAGTCAACATCAACTCGCTCGGTTAATGCCTCTAACGATAAACTCTCACTTGATACGGTGAGTGATACGACCGCCTCAGCATCATTATCGGCTTTTATAATAGATACACGCTCAACCTCTTCTGGGAGCTCTCTTTGCACTCGCGAAACTGACTCGCGTGTTTCATTAGCGGCATCATCCAGATTAACACCAGGTCTAAATTCAACCACAATACGTGAGCTGCCTTCTTCACTTTGTGCACGAATAGATTTAACTCCACTCACACGGGCAACAGCACCTTCAAGTTTGCTGGTGACTTCAGTGTCAACGGTTTCTGGGGAACCACCTGGAAACGAAGCTGATACCGTAATACGCGGCCTATCTACATCAGGAAGCTCTCGCACTTCTACGCCAGCTATAGCGGCGATACCGGCAATAATTATTAATAAATTAAGCACCACAATAAGTACAGGGCGGCGAATTGCCATAGACGGCAAGTCTTGCATCATAGGTTGCTGTTTCATGGCTACTCCTGCGTACTAGCGATAGGTGCAGTAAAGCTTAATTCTTGATTGGCTCGCAAGCGCTGAACGCCTTCAACAACTAACGTATCGTTTGGCTGTAATGCCCCTGATACGAGTAAGCGCCCTGCCAAGCGTTGCTCTATTTTCACATCAACCCGGGTAGCTTTGTTATCCACACTCGTCCACACATATGGACCCGTTGCGCCCCACAGTAGTGCTGCTTCAGGAATAGCGGCAAAGCGTTGACCTAATACTTCTATATGTACTCGAAAACTCATACCCGGTAAGAATTGTTGATCTTTGTTATTTAACTTTGCTTTGACTCTTAAGGTACGAGTTTGTGGGTCTATACGTGAGTCTAAATAAGCTATTTCTGCCTCAATAGGCGCTTGCGATTGCCATGGGAACACGCGTACACTAGCATTATTTCTGAGCATCGCAATCGCTGATTCAGGCGCGTTAAAATTAATGTATAACTGGCGGGTATCATCGATGCTAGCAATCATTGTTTGTGTTGTGATTCTGTCACCCACTTCAATGTCAGTCAGCCCCATAGTGCCATTAAAAGGGGCACGGACTTGGCGGTCTTCTAATTCAGTTTCGGCTTGAGTGAGAGTAACTTTTGCAAGCTCCACGATGGTTTTTGCATCATCTACATCACTTTGCGGAACAGCTCCTTTAGCTTGGCTTTGTTTTAAACGTTTTAAAGTTCGCTGACTATCTGCTAATTTTATTTTAGCCTCTTCAAGGGCCGCTTTTTGCCTACGTGAATCTAGCTCAAGTAAAATATCACCTTCTTTAACCTTATCGCCAGGTTTAAAATGAACCGCTGCTACTTTGTCACCTACGGCAGGATATAAAATAACAGAATGGATAGCTTCAGCATTACCAACGGCCTGAACCTGCTGTTGGGCTTGTTCCATAGCGATATTTTCAACGACCACGCTAGCACCAGTTACTGGCAAACTAACCGATAAAAATAAGGCCGTTATGCCCATTAAAAGATTTTGCGACTTCAAAGGATCACCCTAATTAATTATTATTTCCATTATGTTACGCAGTTTAACACCTCTATGATCAATAAATAGCTTAGTACGACAAATTAGCAAAACAACACGCTGAAATTAAACACCCACGTATTTACTACACATTCTTACACCAGCCTACAAAATCACCACATATTTTGTGCGTATTAAACACTATGCTTTGGTCATTAGAGTGAATATACAAACGAGTATTTATGAATAAAAGTATAATTTTGGTTTTACTACTTAGTGGCTGTGCATCACAAGGGGTTGATCGTACGAGTCAAAATCAATTAATTAAACGCTATTATGCATCTGTTGAGTCAGAGCAAAAAGTAACACTTTCCTCAGAAGTTGGAACAGGCATAGCTGCGGGAGCGGGTTTTGGCTTTGTTGACAGCTTAGATGGCAACAGCGAAGAAATGATTGGTGGCGCTATTGTAGGCGGTTTAGTTGGAGGGTTATTTACTGCATTATTTGAGGGAGGTAATACGGCTTATCAGTATAACTTATACGCTGCTGATGAAGGTGAATTTACGGTTATTCAAAAGAAAAAACTCGATAAAAACACAGAATGTGTTCTTGTAAATTCAGCTAATAAAATTACACTTACGCCGATAGATAAAAGTTATTGTATTCGTTGATTAAGCTCAAAGTGAGTATCAAACCTTTAAGCTGCTAAGCAATGTAGCTCGCTATTTATAAATTACTTTTAAATAAAAAACCTCAGTATTTACTGAGGTTTTTTAATGAATAAATAAACGCGTGGTATTATTTATTTCGTTGTGCGTCTTTTTGCGCTTTTTTTGCTTCTTTACGTTGCTGTAAAGCAGCTTGTGCTTCGTTACCAATGTGGCCTTCACCGCGTGCTTGTGCCAATTCTATTTGCTTTTGACGCTCAGCAAAACGTTCACGCTGCTCGTCGGTTACATCATCAATACAATGATGACACGACACCCCTTCCATGTATTCAGGCTTTTGTTTTTCTTCTTCTGTGATAGGCATCCGACATGCGTGACACTGATCATATGAGCCTTTTTGTAAGTCATGATTTACCGCGACACGGTTATCAAATACAAAGCACTCGCCTTCCCACATGGTTTCTTCTTTTGGTACTTCTTCTAGGTATTTTAATATGCCGCCTTCAAGGTGGTATACCTCATCAAAGCCCTGCTCTTTCATATAAGCTGTTGATTTTTCACAGCGAATACCACCTGTACAAAACATAGCTACTTTTTTATGCTTTTCTGGGTCGAGATTTTCTTTGGCCCACTGCGGAAATTCGCGGAACGTCTTCGTGTTTGGATCGACCGCGTTTTGAAACGTACCAATTTCAATTTCATAATCATTTCGGGTATCAACAAGGATAACCTCTGGATCAGAAATAAGGGCGTTCCATTCATTTGGCTTAACATAACTGCCCACTACTTTTAAGGGGTCAACGCCCTCAACACCCATAGTCACGATTTCTTTTTTAAGTTTTACTTTAGTGCGGTAAAACGGGCATTCGTCATCATATGATTCTTTAGTAACAATATTGTCTAAATTAGGCTGGGTGTCTAACCACGCCAGTAAGTTATCTATGCCTTCACGTTTTGCTGAAACAGTTCCGTTAATTCCTTCTGCGGCAATTAACAAAGTACCACGCACGTCGTTTTGCTCCATTACATTAAGTAAAGGTTGGCGAAGTGCTTCAAAATCAGGTAAAGAAACAAATTTATACAGTGCGCACACAACAAAGTGATCGCTGGTTACATTATCTTTATGGATAGCAGTCATGGTTTTCCTATTTTGCCTTTAAACCCCGCAAGGGGCGTTTACCGAATCGTAAATCCGGCGCATATGGGGCGCGTATTTTACGCTTTTTTTATTTAAATGCAAAAAAATGGATGATAATGCGCTTTTTACTGTTAGCGCAGTGGCTCAGTGGGCTATAATGCGCGGATAAATTTACAAGACTTGCTCATATTGGAGAAATATACATTGCACTTTACTGATCTTGGGATTGATACTCGCCTAGAAACACAATTAGCGCACCAAGGGATCACCCAGCCTACCGATATTCAAGCTCATGCTGTGCCAACGGCACTCGCTGGACATGACATTTTCGCTCAGTCAAAAACTGGGTCAGGCAAAACTTTAGCGTTTTTATTACCTGCAGTGCAGCGAGTAATGAAACAAAAAGCACTCAGTAAACGTGATCCTCGTGTACTTATTGTTGCTCCAACTCGTGAGCTTGCGACCCAAGTGTTCACCCAACTACGGTTACTTATTGCCGGTACCAATATCAAGGCAGTTAAAATTCTCGGTGGTGAAAACTTTAACGACCAAATTAAAGCACTGCGCAACGACCCACATTTTGTGGTTGCTACACCAGGGCGCTTAGCCGATCACTTAAAGCAACGCTCTTTACAGTTAAGTGGCTTAGAGCTACTTATATTTGATGAAGCTGACCGTATTTTGGATTTAGGTTTCACCGACCAGCTTAAGTTAATTAATGAACTGGCAGATCACCGATTACGCCAGACCCTATTGTTTTCAGCGACATTAGATCATGCTCAAGTTGATGCCCTTTCGCGTAATTTATTAAAAAAACCAAAACAAATTATGCTCAGTGCAGCCAATGAGCAACACAGTGATATTAAACAAACATTGTATTTAGCCGATCATCTTGATCATAAAGAAGCGCTACTTGAGCATTTTCTTAATCAAGACAATGTAGGGCAATGTATTATATTCACCGCTACACGTGCTGATACCAGTCGCTTAAGCGAGGCATTAAATAGTAAAGGCTTTAAGTCTGTCGCACTAGCCGGGGATTTAACTCAAAGTAAGCGCCTTGATATCATGGATGCGTTTAGCCGTGAGAACTTTAAAATATTAATTACTACTGATGTTGCATCTCGCGGTTTAGATTTACTCAGTGTTACCCATGTTATTAATTTTGATCTACCAAAACACGCTGAAGAATACGTTCACCGTATTGGTCGCACAGGCCGAGCTGGTTTTAAAGGCAACGCGCTATCATTTGTTGGTCCTAAAGATTGGGCAAGTTACTTAGCAATTAAGTCATTTTTAAATGACGAACTGTCGTTTGCGGTGGTTGATGGTTTAAAAGCGAAATTTAAAGGCATCAAAGAGAAAAAAGTGACGCCAGTTAAACCGATTAAAAAAGTAGTGGCTGACAAAAAGCCACAGCAAAAACGCAAAGCAAAACCTAAAAAGCCAGCAGCCCCAATTAAAGCACCACTCAACATTGATGGTGATACCCCGATGCGTCGTAAAAAAAAGCCTGAGCAGGAATAATTATGAGTTACCTTGGAACTACCCAAACCCTATTTGTAAAAGAAGTCAGTAACGAAGGTGCCTATTTAGATGGCCATGACTTAGGTGAAGTATTTTTACCTAAACACGAGATTAAACATGAACTTGAAGCTGGCGATAGCATCAGCGTTTTTACCTTTTTAGATAACGCAAACCTGCCAACAGCAACAACTAAAAAACCACACGCACAAGTCGGTGAATATGCCCTACTGCGCGTTAAAGAAATAAACAGCATTGGTGCTTTTTTAGATTGGGGTTTAGAAAAAGACGTGCTTGCACCGTTTAATGAACAAAAACCGCGTATGCAAGAAGGTTACTCGTATTTAGTACGTTTATATCTTGATAATGCTAGTCAACGAATTTGTGCTTCAACCAACTTTAATCGCTTTTTATCAAAAGACGAGCCGCAATATAACCACTTGCAAGAAGTTGATTTAATTGTGGCAGGTAAAACCGATATCGGCTACAAAGTACTTATTGAAGAATCTCATTTTGGTGTTGTATTTTACAACATGGTATTTAAAAACCTATTTGTTGGTCAAAAGCTCAAAGGGTTTATTCAAAAAGTACGTGAAGACGGAAAAATTGACGTCATACTTGAAAAGCCAGGTATGGGTAAAGTCAGTGAACTTGGCGAAAAAATTATGGAAAAACTAAAAGATGAAGGTGGCATATTAGCCATAGGCGATAAGTCTGAACCTGAATTAATTAAAAAAGTATTTTCGACCAGTAAAGCAAACTACAAAAAAGCCATTGGTGGGTTATTTAAACAAGGCTTAATTGATATTGAAGCTAAGTCTATTCGTTTAAAATAATTCAATAAAAAAGCCACCTAGGTATAAACTTAGGTGGCTTTTTCGTATCTAAAATTTATAACTTAATGTTTTTGTAAGGTAAGGTACAACGTGAATATTGATTTGAATATTCAATTAATTCTTTCTTAGACGTCATATTTAACGGCGCTAATCTAAAAACTTTTTTTGTACACTCATTCTGCATTTCATCGTGTACATCAACACACTCTTTGCTACTTATATTAAGTCCAGCTAAAACACCTTCATTTGTATAGCACAAATGCTGAGCATAATTTTGAGCGATTTTTTTAAACTTAAACAAATCAACGGGGTAATCAGATACCAAATCAGTAACATTCGAAACATCATCATACATTTTAGTTGAAAAAACATATTTATTAACAGCAAAGCCACTAATGATAATTACCACTACAAACATTATTAAACGCAAAGTTAGTTCCTCACTGCATAGCCGTAATTAAATGTAGCACAAACAAAAAGAGTTGTAATAAACTCCTTATAATTATGCAAACTTTAAGTTTAAGCTATTGATTTATTTACATCACTCAATACTTGCACCGGGTTTTGTGCCTGAGTAATAGGACGCCCTATTACTAGGTAGTCACTGCCAGCTTCAATGGCTTCTTTAGGTGTCATAATACGTTTTTGATCGCCCGCATCACTACCAGCAGGACGAATACCTGGGGTTACTAGTTTAAATTCTCTGCCTAAAGCCGCTTTTAGAATTTCAGCTTCTTGTGCTGAACACACTACACCATCAAGCCCTGCTTGTTTGGTTAGTTTTGCTAAGTGCATCACTTGCTCTTGTGGTGATTTACTAATGCCTAAACGTTTAAGCTCTGCTTCATCCATGCTGGTTAAAACGGTCACTGCAATCAATAATGGGGCTTTATCGCCAAACTGCTCAAGTGCCTGCTTAGCTTTATGCATCATTTCAAAACCACCACTTGCATGAACATTAACCATCCACACGCCCATTTTAGCCGCTGCAGTTACCGCTTTAGCAACGGTATTTGGAATATCGTGGAACTTTAAATCTAAGAATACATCAAAACCTAAATCAACCAGCTCTTTAACAAATGCAGGGCCAAAATAAGTGAACATTTCTTTACCCACTTTTAATCGACAGGTATCCGGTGATAACTGTTTAACAAAAGCTAAAGCAGTTTGCTGATCATCATAATCAAGAGCGATAAGAATTTTTTTTGATTGTTCGAAAGACATAACTATCCTACTAGTGAGCGAAAAGTATAAAGATTAAAATCCGTCTAAGCCTCTGCTAGGCACAATGGTTTCCCAATGTTTACACGAAGGGCAATTCCAATAAATGGTGTAACTTGTAAAGCCACAATGCTGACATTGAAAGTCAGGCTTAGTAGCAATATATGAGGTAACAAGTTTATCTATTTGATTAAGCACATCTTTTGTATTTTTATTTTCGGCGCTCATTAACTGCAATAAAAAACTAAAACCACGGATGGTGGGCTGACGTTTTAAACTATCAGTTAAAAACTCAAAGGCTTGTTCAGTGTGGCCTTGCTCAAGCAACGCTTGGCAGTGCTGTATTTTTATCATTACTCCACCTTTTTCTAATAACTCAGCAACGAGTTCATGAAACTGATGGGTTAATTTTAGTTGCTTATAACTATGCGCTAACTTATCAATAAATAATGGCGCAAAAAAGGTAAATTGGCAGATAAGTTCTCGCCAATAATAAATTGCTTTAACGTAATCCTCTTTTGTATAGGCAGACAAACCGAGTTCATATAGAGGTCTGATTGTTTTAAAGTTTAAGCTAATAGCTTTGCGCATAAGTTGAGGGTTATTACTGGCAATAGCATGTTCACAGTAAAAGTTTGCGATGGCTTTGAAGTGTTGCTCTTTTGAAAAAAGCTCAGTATGCGCTTCAAACATATTAATGCCATTTTCCCATTCACGGGTCTGTGAATATAAGGAGATAATTGGCTCAAGAGCATCTTCATGGTTATTTTTTACCAGCCATATTAAATGTTCTTCTGCGCTATCGAGTAAACCTGCCATGATATAGTCTTCGGCTAATTCTAACCGGCTATTGGCAGCTTGTTTCTCGTTAAGGCTTGGGTGTTTTAATAGCAATTCATGAATTTTTATTGCGCGGTCGAGCTCACCACGGCGGCGAAACATAGTGGCTAAGGTAGAATAGTGTTCTACAGAGTCAGCAGCTACTTCGAGCAAATTAATTAAATGCTCAAGCCCCTGATCTTCTTCTCTGTCTAGTAAAAACTTTAAGCCTTTACTGTATTCAGAAGTTATTTGACGATTAAATTGATGAGCCTGATTTTTCGCACTGTTTTTCCCCATGATCCAGCCATAACCGGCGGCAACAGGAAGCAGTAAAAACAACAGCTCAATCATAATTAGGTATCTTTGTTGGCAATACGCTTTTTATTATCTTTTTCAGGCGTTAATTGCTTTTTTAAACGGTAATTTTGCCACTTTAATTGCGTAAACAATTTAAAGCTCACAAAGCAACCCACTACAACACCTAACAAAAAGCAGATACTTATTATAACGGCTAAAGGTAATGTATTACTGGCTATTATGTAGTTAATTTGTGTTAATTGTGGATTTTGCGAACCCAATACAAATGCACCAATTAAAAATAGTGCTGCCAGAATAATTTTTAATACCTTGAACAAGTAACTACTCCAATAAGTTTACTAAGCAATGCTCTCGTTTACACGGTCACGTAGTTCTTTGCCTGGCTTAAAATGAGGTACATGCTTACCATCTAACTCTACAGTTTCACCTGTTTTAGGATTGCGACCTGTACGAGGCGCACGGTAATGCAAAGAGAAACTTCCAAAACCTCGGATCTCAATACGATCTGAAGAAGATAATGAGCCGGCCATTTGTTCAAGAATTTCTTTAACAGCGTTCTCAACATCTTTCACAGGAATATGTGAATGTTGTTCAGCAAGTGTTTCTATCAGTTCTGACTTAGTCATAGCGTTTCCTTAAAAAGAAATAGTGGAAGGGCATAAACTGCCCTTCCAATTAAAAGACTATAATTGATTAGTCTTTTTGTGCATTTGCGAAAGCAGCTGCCATTGCGTTTTCGAACACTGGCTCTTCTTTCTTAAGCTTCTCTAGTACTTCTTTCTCTTCTGCTTCGAAAAGAGCTTTAACAGATAAGCTTAAAGTGCGGTTCTTACGATCAACACCAACGTATTTAACTTCGATTTCGTCGCCTACAGAAACAACAGTAGTTGCATCTTCAACGCGCTCTTGAGCGATATCAGCTACACGGATGTAACCTTCAACGCCTTCGATAAGTTCAACAGTTGCGCCTTTCGCATCAACTTCAGTCACTTTACCTTTAACAATAGCACCTTTTTTGTTTGCATCAAGGTAGTTATTGAATGGGTCAGCTTCGATTTGCTTAACACCTAGAGAGATACGTTCACGCTCTGGGTCAACTTGCAATACGATAGCAGTGATTTCGTCGCCTTTCTTGAATTCACGTACAGCTTCTTCGCCAGGTGTATTCCAAGAAATGTCTGAAAGGTGTACAAGACCATCAATACCACCGTCAAGACCGATAAAGATACCGAAGTCAGTGATTGATTTGATCTTACCAGTAACTTGGTCGCCTTTGTTTTGTAGACGAGCAAATTCCTGCCAAGGATTAGCAATACATTGCTTAAGACCAAGAGAAATACGACGACGTTCTTCGTCGATTTCAAGAACCATAACTTCAACAGTGTCACCAAGTGAAACAACTTTTGAAGGGTGGATGTTCTTGTTAGTCCAATCCATTTCAGAAACGTGTACTAGACCTTCAACGCCTTCTTCGATTTCTACGAAGCAACCGTAATCAGTAAGGTTAGTTACACGACCAGAAAGTTTAGAACCTTCTGGGTAACGACCAGCGATAGCTGCCCATGGATCTTCGCCAAGCTGTTTAAGACCTAGAGATACACGAGTTTTATCTTTGTCGAATTTAAGAACTTTAACTGCGATTTCGTCGCCAACATTAACGATTTCTGAAGGGTGCTTAACACGCTTCCACGCCATGTCAGTAATGTGTAGTAGACCATCAACACCACCAAGGTCAACGAATGCACCGTAGTCAGTAAGGTTCTTAACGATACCTTTAACTTCTTGACCTTCAACAAGGTTAGCAAGAAGCTCTTCACGTTCTTGTGAGTTTTCTGATTCGATAACTGCACGACGTGAAACAACAACGTTGTTACGTTTTTGATCAAGCTTGATTACTTTAAATTCAAGCTCTTTGCCTTCAAGGTGAGTTGTGTCACGTACTGGACGAACATCAACAAGTGAACCAGGTAGGAAAGCACGGATTGAATCAACTTCAACAGTGAAACCGCCTTTAACTTTACCGTTGATAACACCAGTAACAGTCTCTTGCTCTTCACATGCTTTCTCAAGACGGATCCACGCTTCGTGACGCTTCGCTTTCTCACGAGAAAGGATAGTTTCACCGAAACCGTCTTCGATTGCATCTAGTGCAACATCTACTTCGTCGCCAACAGCAACTTCTAGTTCACCAGCAGCATTTTTGAACTGCTCTGCAGGGATAGCACTTTCTGATTTAAGACCAGCATCTACAAGTACAATATTGTTCTCGATTGAGATTACTGTACCTTTAACGATAGAGCCTTGCTCTGCTTCAAAACCCTTTAAGCTTTCTTCAAATAACTGCGCAAAATTTTCTGACATACGAATATACGTCTCATATATTAATACCAATAAGCAACCATGCTGCATGGGGTTGTTAAAATAGCACTGGCGTCCTGCTGGTGCATAAAATGTGTTTAGCTTCGTTTAGGAAGCTTACCTTCAGAGATGCTTGAATCTAATAAAGTTATAACTTTATCAAAGACTTGCTGCGCGTTGAGTTCGCTAGTATCAAGCTCAATCGCATCCTCTGCAGGTACAAGCGGCGCAACGGCGCGATTCATATCGCGATCATCACGTGCCTGAATGTCCTGTAATAGACCACTTAGTGTAACATCAAGCCCGCGCTCATTCAACTCAACAAAACGTCTGCGAGCACGCTCTTCTGCACTTGCGGTTAAAAATATCTTTAATGGCGCATCAGGAAACACAACAGTGCCCATATCGCGACCATCAGCAATTAAGCCATTTTCTGTTCTAAACGCACGCTGGCGACGAAGTAACGCTTCACGAACTCGTGGCAATGCGGCTACTTTAGACGCTGCAGCTCCCACTTCTTCATTACGAATAGTGGTTGTTACATCTTCGCCTTCTAAAATAATCTTTCCTGCATTAGTGTCACTGTCTATCAAAAACTGCACATCAAGATTTGCAGCTAATGGAACCAGTGCTTCTTCGTTATCTAACGCAATTTGGTGATGAAGTGCTGCAAGTGAAAGTACGCGATAAATTGCACCGCTATCTAACACATCCCAGCCTAATTTTTCAGCCAATAAGCGACAAACAGTTCCTTTACCAGAACCACTTGGGCCATCTACGGTGATTACGGGCATTAATAACGCCGGCATTTAAAACCTCCTTCAATGCACACCAAAATAAACCGCCACATTATACGTCAATTATTAAAGATTATCCGCTTTTAGTATGTAACTTTTTATAAATACTTATAAATAGCCTATTTACTGACAGATGCTAACACGTTGAAAAATGTTGGGAATGTCTTGTAAGTACAGGCTGGATCGTTAATCGTTATGGGCTTACCCCCTACTGCCACCATTGCAAAGCACATGGCAATACGATGGTCATCATAGGTATCTACAGCCACATTATTAAACTGTTTTGGCGGTGTGATCTCAATAAAGTCATGCCCTTCTACTACTTCAGCCCCTACTTTTTTAAGCTCAGTGGCCATAGCGTGTAAACGGTCAGTTTCTTTTACTCGCCAGTTATAAATGTTGCGAATTGCCGTTGGCCCTTTTGCAAACAAGGCAACTGTAGCCAGGGTCATTGCAGCATCAGGTATTGCATTCGCATCAATATCAATACCGTTAAGCTCACCTTTACGAACAACTAAACGTTCGTCATACCAATCAATTTTGGCACCTACTTGCTCCATAACGTTAGCAAAACCAATATCACCTTGAACTGATTTAGAACCGACGCCTTTAATTTCTATTTCGCCGCCGGCAATTGCTGCAGCAGCAATAAAGTAAGAAGCAGATGAAGCATCGCCTTCCACCATAATTCGCTCAACGGCTTGATACTGTTGTGCACCTTTTACAAAGAAAGTACTGTAATTGTCATGCTCAACGGTAACACCAAAACGCGCCATTACATCAAGAGTAATATCAATGTAAGGCTTAGACACTAACGTGCCTTTAATTTTAATTTGAGTATCACCTTTAAATAACGGTGCAGCCATAAGCAACGCAGTTAAAAATTGGCTTGAAATACTACCGTCAATTTCGACTTCACCACCCGCTATTTGTCCGCCGACAATTTTAAGTGGCGGATAATCTTTATTTTTTAAATAACTAACATTACCACCTAAGGCTTGCAGTGCATCAACTAAGTGGCCAATTGGTCGCTCTTCCATACGTGGCTCACCAATTAACTCATACTCCCCAGCAATCGCTGCAAGCACGGCAGTTAAAGGACGGTATGCTGTACCTGCATTACCTAAAAACAGTGGTTCAGTTGGCGTTTTAAATACGCCACCTACACCTTCTACGGTCGCGATGGTTCGCTCATCATTAAGTGTCACATTCACACCGAGCTGCGCTAAGGCGCCCAACATATGGCGAATATCATCACTGTCTAATAAGTTTTCTACAACCGTAGTGCCGTTTGATAGTGCAGCCAATAATAGAATGCGATTTGACAAGCTTTTCGAACCAGGCAGAGTAACACTGCCATTAACCTGTGAAATAGGCGCTAAAGAAAGTTGCTCCATTAGCTGTTCTCCTTTGCGAAAGCCGCCATAAAATCAACTAATGCTTTAACCCCTTCCAGTGGCATTGCGTTATAAATACTCGCGCGCATACCGCCAACAATACGGTGCCCTTCAAGCGCTAATAAGCCCGCTTCTTTTGACTCTTTAACAAACTTATCATTTAGGCTTTCATCAACTAACCAAAAAGGCACATTCATACGAGAACGACAATGTTTTGCTACCTTGTTGGTGTAAAAATCAGACTCATCGATAAAGTCATAAAGCAGCTGCGCTTTGGCAGTATTATGTGTTTCCATGGCTTTTACACCGCCATTTTGCTCAAGCCATTCAAATACTTCAGCTGCTAAATACCATGCAAATGTAGGTGGAGTGTTAAACATACTGCCTTGTTTTGCTTCAAGGGCGTAATCCAAAATACCTGGCTTAGCTAGCCCTTCACGCTCAAGTAGCGTTTTACGAACAATTACGATAGCAATACCCGATGGGCCGATATTCTTTTGAGCACCTGCGTAGATTAAATCAAATTGATTAACGTCAATTTCACGCGATAGAATAGTCGACGACATATCGGCGACAATCGGTGCTGTTGGGTGACTAGGTACATCAAAAATCTCTAGACCATCTACAGTTTCATTTGGGCAGTAATGAATATATGCAGCATCGGCTGGTAAAACCCAATCGGCTACCTGCTTAATAGAAAATAAACCGTTATCATCATTGCGTACGTCAATTGTGTGAGTTTGAGTAAACTTATCGGCTTCGCTGGTTGCACTTTTTGACCATACGCCGTTTTCACAATACACCGCTTTTTTTCCATCAACGTGGAGGTTTAAAGGTACGGCACTAAATTGACCTCGACCACCGCCGTGCATAAACAGCACTTCAAACTCATCACTAATATTCATTAAGCGACGTAGACTAGCTTCACACTTAGCCGTTAATGCTAAAAATTCTTTACTGCGATGGCTCATTTCCATTACTGAAACGCCAAGCCCTTGCCAGTCTAAAAACTCTTTTTGTGCTTTTTGCATTACAGCCGGTGGTAACATTGCAGGACCCGCACAAAAATTATAAATACTCATTACCTTTTCCTCATTCCAGTAATTTACTGTTTAACTTGAACTAATACCAATCCGCAATAATACTTAATCATTTTACGGGGCTAAACGTGTCGCTACCTGCGTTAAAAAATTCTCATTTAGAACAACTAAATAGCAAATTTTTTGCCTAGCTATCAAGACGTTTTTCCAGCCTCAAAATAGACCACTTAATTAAGTGAATTGGTATTAAACTAATTCAAGTGTCTTTAGTTTTTTTCAACCATATAAAAAAAGCGGCCAAGGCCGCTTTTTTCAATCTCAATTATTCTGAAGGAGGATTATCATCCGCTACTTCATCTATAACCGTATCTACTGTTTCAACGTCTTCGATATCAATCAAGTCACTTTCAGTCACTTCAATCTCTTCTATACGTTGTAAACCAACTACTTGCTCTTCGTCAATAGTTCTGATCAAAATAACACCTTGGGTGTTACGTCCAACCGTAGAAACTTCATTAACGCGAGTACGTACTAAGGTACCACGATTCGAAATAATCATTATTTCGTCGTTGTCATCAACCTGTACAGCACCAACAACGGCACCATTACGCTCACTCACCTTAATTGATACAACACCTTGTGTTGCACGACTCTTAGATGGGTAGTCTTCAAGTTGAGTACGCTTACCGTAACCATTTTCTGTCACTGTTAATATTGCACCGTCATTCTTTGGTACAATCAGTGATACAACACGTTGATCGTCTGGCATCTTAATACCACGAACACCCGTTGCAGTACGACCCATAGGACGTACACCTTTGAAGCGAATCTCAGGCTTACCTTCTTCATCAAGAACAGGGTTACCATTTTCATCAACTACCGTGGTTTCTTCAGCTTCTTTAAAGCGTACAACTTTACCCGCATCAGTGAACAACATAATTTCGTTGCTACCATCGGTAATATCAACACCAATTAAGCTATCACCTTCGTTTAAGTTAACGGCAATAATACCGCTTGCACGTTGACGGCTGTAGGCCGTTAATGGTGTTTTCTTAACCGTACCAAATGCTGTCGCCATAAAGATGTATTTATCATCTTCATAATCACGTACAGGTAAGATAGCTGTAATACGTTCATCTGCTTCAAGTGGTAATAAGTTAACAATTGGCTTACCGCGCGCTGCGCGACTTGCAAGTGGTAACTGGTACACTTTAAGCCAGTATAATCGACCCGCAGTAGAGAAACATAAAATAGTATCGTGGGTATTGGCAACAAGTAGACGTTCAATGAAATCTTCATCTTTCATCTTAGTTGCTGACTTGCCTTTACCACCACGACGCTGCGCTTCGTAATCACTTAACGCTTGATACTTAACGTATCCTTCGTGTGACAAGGTCACAACCACGTTCTCTTCGTTAATTAAGTCTTCAAGGCTAATATCGTGTGCAGCGGCATTAATTTCAGTGCGGCGCTCATCACCATATTGCTCTTTAATTTCAACTAACTCATCACGAATAACTTCCATTAAACGTTCCGGACTTGCCAAAATGAATAATAGTTCAGCAATTAGGTCTAGTAACGATTGGTATTCAGTAAGAATTTTTTCGTGCTCTAGGCCCGTTAGTTTGTGTAGACGTAGGTCTAAAATTGCTTGAGCTTGTTGCTCAGAAATATAGTACTGACCATCACGAATACCCAGCTCGCTTGCTAACCAATCTGGGCGGGCAACATTGTCTTCACCGGCTTTATCAAGCATGGCTTTAACATTACCTAATTCCCAAGGACGCGCTGTTAGTGCAACTTTTGCTTCAGCAGGTGTTGGTGACTTACGAATAAGTTCGATAATTGGGTCAATGTTTGCCAGTGCAATCGCTAAACCTTCTAGCGTATGCGCACGGTCACGGGCTTTGCGTAAATCAAATACCGTACGGCGAGTAACAACTTCACGGCGGTGAATAATAAACTCTTCAAGCATTTCTTTTAAGTTGAAACACTTAGGCTGGTTATTAATTAACGCAACCATATTCATACCAAACACAGTTTGTAACTGAGTTTGTGAATAAAGGTTGTTCAAAATAACTTCACCTACGTCACCACGTTTGATCTCAATAACGATACGCATACCGTCTTTATCTGATTCATCACGTAATGCGCTGATCCCTTCAATCTTTTTATCTTTAACTAGCTCAGCGATTTTTTCAATCAAACGGGCTTTGTTAACTTGGTAAGGGATTTCATGAACAATAATCGTTTCACGGCCAGTTTTCTCATCGGTTTCGATGTCAGCACGCGCACGCATGTACACTTTACCACGACCGGTTTGATAGGCTTGTTCAATGCCTTTTTTACCGTTAATAATCGCCGCAGTTGGGAAATCAGGCCCTGGGATGTAATCCATTAACTCAGTAATAGTTAATTCAGGGTTTTGAATAAGCGCTAAACAGCCATTCACTACTTCTGTTAAGTTGTGTGGCGGGATATTTGTCGCCATACCAACAGCAATACCTGACGAACCATTAACTAACAGGTTAGGTATTTTAGTCGGTAACACATCAGGAATTTGTTCTGTGCCGTCGTAGTTAGGCACAAAATCAACCGTTTCTTTTTCAAGATCGGCTAATAATTCGTGCGACATTTTTGCCATACGTACTTCTGTATAACGCATTGCCGCTGCTGAATCACCATCAACCGAACCAAAGTTACCCTGACCATCAACTAGCATATAACGTAGTGAGAATGGCTGAGCCATACGTACGATGGTGTCATAAACTGCACTGTCGCCGTGTGGGTGGTATTTACCGATTACATCACCGACCACACGGGCCGATTTTTTGTAAGGCTTGTTCCAGTCATTACTAAGCTCGTTCATTGCAAACAAAACGCGACGGTGAACAGGTTTTAAACCGTCACGTACGTCTGGTAATGCACGTCCTACAATTACACTCATGGCGTAATCTAAGTAGGAGTTTTTTAACTCGTCTTCAATATTGACTGGCAGAATTTCATTGGCGAGATCAGTCATTTGATATCACATTCCTTCAGTATCAGCTCTTAACAACCCATTATTAGGTATTAAGAGTGTTTGTTATTATTTCTAAGCAACCATGCTATCACAATTAATTTTAATTTACAGGCGCAAAACTTTGCGATTTATCAATTTAGCCCTATATAATGGCCTCAGATTGACGAGGAAGTATTTTATGACCGAACATCAAAATGTAGATAACGCAGAAATAGCAAAGTTTGAAGCCATCGCAGAGCGTTGGTGGGATTTAGAAGGCGAATTTAAGCCGCTTCACGAAATTAATCCATTACGATTAGATTTCATCGCAGACAAAACTAAAGGATTATTTGACAAAGAAACCCTCGATGTAGGATGTGGCGGCGGTATTTTAAGTCACAGCATGGCGCGAATGGGGGCAAACGTAACAGGTATCGATATGGGGCAAGAGCCTTTAACTGTCGCTAAGTTACACAGTTTAGAAACCAGTGTACCCGTTGAATATATAAAAGTACCTGCTGAACAATTTGCTGATGAGCACCCTGAGCGCTTTGATGTGATTACTTGTATGGAAATGTTAGAACATGTCCCCGACCCTGCTTCTATTATCCATGCAGTCGCTAAATTAGCAAAACCTGGGGCCGATGTATTCTTCTCCACCCTTAATAAAACCCCTAAAGCTTACTTATACGCTATTGTCGGCGCAGAAAAACTGTTAAAAATGGTGCCAGAAGGTACCCACGACCATAAAAAGTTTATTAAACCTGCGCAATTAATCGCATGGGCAGAACAAGCAGGCTTGAAAGTACGTGCCAGTGCAGGATTAAGTTACAACCCACTCTCAAAGCAATATACGATTAATGATGATGTTAGCGTAAATTATATGCTGCACTTTGAGAAGTTAGCGTAATGACAAGCTCACAAACATCTACTAGCCCAATTGAATATCAAGCATTGCTATTTGACTTAGATGGCACTTTACTTGATACCGCTGATGATTTAGGCGCTGCACTTAATAGTGTGCTGCATAATCACCAACAACCACAAGTGGGCAGTGATATATATCGACCCGCAGCTTCAAATGGCGCAGCAGCATTACTTGCTGCTGGTTTTAAAGAAGGCTGGGGGCAACAATCGCAAGAGCAACTTTTAGCAGAGCTAGTTGCATACTACGCTGCCAATATTGCCACCCATACCCAATGCTTTGTCGGTGTAGAGCAATTACTTATTGCCCTTGATAATAAAGGGATCCCGTGGGGCATTATGACAAATAAGCCTAGCTTTTTAACCGATCCTTTAGTCAAGGCGATTCCTGCATTAAAAAATGCGCAAATTGTGATAAGTGGTGATACCTTAGCTGAGTCTAAGCCCTCACCCCTTCCTTTATTACATTGTGCTGAGCAAATGAGTGTTGATCCTTCGCGCTGCCTATATATAGGTGATGCGCAGCGAGATATACAAGCAGGTAAAGCAGCGAATATGCACACCGCTACCGCACTGTGGGGATATGTACCGAGTGTGGACGAGGCATTGGCTTGGAATGCAGATTTTAATTGGCATAGCCCTATAGATGCTTTCAACCACATATAGTGCCATACCAATTAATAAACACTACATATTGTGATTGTGTTAGTTTTTACGCAAAGCTTGATGATAAAAAAAGCAGACAAAATTTATTTTTAAAAAGCGTAAATTTAATCTTTCCTTAGTTGATTTTTACAAATTTCAACTTAACCGAATGATCAAAGGTTAATGCCTACTAACACAATTACGTTATCCCAACGTTATCCACAATCAGAGCGGTTTCTGTCCCTTGCAAAAGATCACAGACCACACTATCTTGTGATCTCTAATTTGAACAACACCAGATATTGTGGCTAAATGTTATTCAATTAAATTTACCTATGCGGTAGAAATAACAATAAAAGAATAGGCACTGGGCGTTTTGAGTGCACTCATTGGTCAAAAATATTTAATTCCCAAGGAATACAGGCAAAACTATGAACCAACAGTTATCTGTAAGCAAACGTGACGGCCGTAAAGAGCCACTTGATCTAGACAAGATCCATCGCGTTATTGAATGGGCCGCCGAAGGTTTAAACAACGTTTCGGTTTCACAAGTTGAACTTAAATCACATATTCAATTTTATGACGGTATTCGTACTAAAGATATTCATGAGACGATTATCAAAGCCGCTGCGGATCAGATCTCAAAAGAATCACCTGATTATCAGTATCTTGCTGCTCGTTTAGCTGTATTCCATTTACGTAAAAAAGCGTATGGCCAATTTGAGCCACCGCGTCTTTTTGACCACGTTACTAACATGGTTGAACAAAAACGCTACGACGCCCATTTGCTTGTTGATTACACAGAGCAAGAACTTGATGAACTAGATACTTACTTAGATCATTCACGCGATCTTAACTTTAGCTACGCAGCAGTAAAGCAGCTTGAAGGTAAATACTTAGTACAAAACCGTGTAACCGGTGAAATTTACGAAAGCGCGCAGTTTTTATATATATTAGTAGCAGCAAGCTTATTCTCAGATTATCCACGTGAAACGCGTATTGATTACATCAAACGTTTTTACGATGCGGTTTCACTATTTAAAATTTCTTTACCTACACCAATTATGTCGGGTGTGCGTACGCCAACGCGTCAGTTTAGCTCATGTGTACTGATTGAGTGCGGCGACAGCTTAGATTCAATTAATGCGACTTCATCAGCCATTGTTAAATACGTTTCTCAACGTGCTGGTATTGGTATAAATGCCGGACGTATTCGTGCATTAGGTAGCCCTATTCGTAACGGCGAAGCGTACCACACAGGCTGTATTCCGTTTTATAAGCACTTTCAAACAGCGGTTAAAAGCTGTTCGCAAGGCGGTGTACGTGGCGGTGCGGCTACTTTATTCTACCCGCTTTGGCACTTAGAAGTAGAAAATCTGCTGGTACTTAAAAATAACCGTGGTGTTGATGATAACCGCGTACGTCATCTAGATTATGGTGTGCAGTTTAATAAACTAATGTATTCTCGTTTAATTAAAGATGATTACATCACATTATTCAGTCCATCAGACGTGCCGGGGCTTTACGATGCATTCTTTGAAGATCAAGATGAATTTGATGCACTTTATGTAAAATATGAGCAAGACGAGTCAATTCGTAAAAAACGCATTAAAGCCATTGAACTGTTTTCTATGTTTGCTCAAGAACGTGCCAGCACCGGTCGTATTTACTTGCAGAACGTTGACCACTGTAATACACACAGTCCGTTTATCTCAAAAGTGGCGCCTATACGTCAATCTAACTTATGTTTAGAAATTGCGTTACCGACTAAGCCTCTTAGCAACGTGAATGACGAAGAAGGTGAAATTGCACTTTGTACATTATCTGCGTTTAACTTAGGTGCCATTGAGTCGTTAGATGAACTAGAAGAGTTAGCTGAGCTTGCAGTACGTGCACTTGATAACCTACTTGATTTCCAAGACTATCCTGTACCTGCAGCTAAAAATGCCACTATGGGGCGTCGTACGCTAGGCATAGGTGTTATTAACTACGCTTATTACTTAGCTAAAAACGGTAAGCGTTATTCAGATGGCAGCGCAAATGCACTCACGCACAAAACGTTTGAAGCAATTCAGTACTACCTAATGAAGGCATCTAACGAACTTGCTAAAGAGCGTGGAGCATGTCCTAAATTTAATGAAACTACGTACTCGCAAGGTATTATGCCAACCGATACGTACAAACGTGATTTAGACAAGATTTGTGATGAACCACTGCACCTTGATTGGGATACATTACGTGCCAGCATAAAAGAGCATGGTATGCGTAACTCAACGCTGAGCGCATTAATGCCATCAGAAACGTCATCGCAAATCTCAAATGCAACCAATGGTATTGAGCCACCACGTGGCCATATTAGTGTTAAAGCAAGTAAAGACGGTATTTTAAAGCAAGTTGTTCCTGACTACGAACGCCTTAAAGATAACTATGAATTACTGTGGGATATTCCATCAAACGATGGTTACTTACAATTAGTAGGCATAATGCAGAAATTTATCGACCAAACAATTTCAGCAAATACTAATTATGATCCAAATAGATACGAAGGCGGTAGAGTACCTATGAAAGTCTTATTAAAAGACTTACTCGGTGCATACAAACTAGGTGTTAAAACACTGTATTACCATAATACCCGCGATGGCGCATCAGATGCTCAAGAAGACACTCCAGAAGTGGAAGATGATGATTGTGCAGGCGGCGCGTGTAAAATTTAATAGTTAAACTTAAAGCGGGCGCCTTGCCCGCTTTGTCCTGATAGTCTTAGTGATAGTTTTTTGAGTGATAAACATGTCTTATACTACTTTTAGCAGAAATCATAATAACCAAATGCAAGAGCCAATGTTTTTTGGTCAAACCGTTAACGTGTCACGTTACGATCAACAAAAATACCCTATTTTTGAAAAACTAATTGAAAAACAATTGTCTTTCTTTTGGCGACCTGAAGAAGTTGATGTAAGTAAAGACCGTTTAGACTTTCAAGCGCTTCCCGAACACGAAAAGCATATATTTTTAAGCAACTTAAAATACCAAACGTTGCTTGATAGTGTTCAAGGCCGCTCACCTAACGTAGCATTACTTCCTATCGTATCAATTCCTGAACTAGAAACGTGGATTGAGACATGGGCGTTTAGTGAAACTATTCATAGTCGTTCGTACACCCATATTATTCGTAACGTAACTCAAGCGCCTGAACTCATTTTTGATGACATTGTTAGCAATGACAAAATTAGTGAGCGTGCCGATGCGGTAACTACTTATTATGATGACCTAATCAATTCTGTATCGCTTTACAACCTATACGGTGAAGGCAAACACGAAATTAATGGCCAAACCGTGGTAGTTAATTTATTTGAGCTGAAAAAGAAATTGTACCTGGCAATGATGTCAGTGAACATTTTAGAAGCCATTCGCTTTTATGTGAGTTTTGCTTGTTCATTTGCGTTTGCCGAGCGTGAATTGATGGAAGGTAATGCTAAAATTATAAAGCTTATTGCCCGCGATGAAGCACTTCACCTTTCGGGTACTCAGCATATTTTAAATATCATGCAAGATGGCAAAGATGACCCTGAAATGGCGATTGTTGCCGCACAATGCCGTGAAGAAGCAATTAAAATGTTTGTTGAAGCTGCAGAGCAAGAAAAAGAATGGGCCGAGTACCTATTTAAAGATGGCTCGATGATTGGTTTAAATAAACACATTCTATGTCAATATGTTGAGTACATTACCAATGCGCGTATGACCGCGATTGGTCTACCTGCACAGTTTGAAAACAACAGTAATCCTATTCCGTGGATCAACTCATGGTTAGTGTCTGACAATGTGCAAGTTGCTCCTCAAGAGGCTGAAATAAGCTCATACTTAGTTGGTCAGATTGATTCACAAGTAGATGCCGATGAATTTGGTGACTTTGATTTATAATGACTGATAGAACGACTGCAAGTATCATGCTTGCAGATAACAGCCAGCGCATTGATTTTGCCGCTGGCTGCCCTTCTCTTTTACATTGCCTAGAATCGAATAAGATTGATGCCGCTTACCAATGCCGTGAGGGATATTGCGGTGCGTGTCGAGCAACACTTGTCTCTGGTGAAGTTAATTATAATGAAGAGCCGTTAGCGTTTGTTCGCGATGGTGAAATACTTCTGTGTTGCTGCAAACCAAATGGTGATATCAGTATTAATTTAAAGTAACTAACTCACATTAAGCGTATTTAACAGCACAAGAATAATATATAACAGCTAGGTTTGTACCAAACCTGTTTGCCGTGTTTTTAAACTCAAACACGCCTACTAGTACAGTGTTATTTACTCTGAATATTTTGCAGGCACAAATCGGTAATGACCCGTAATTGTATACGCAAAAAGCATATCGCTCATTTCTGGTCCACGACCAATATTATGCACAATAAGCGGGTTGCCGCTGCCCTGCGCTATTTCATTAACGACCATACCAATATGCGGTAAATTACCTGGCAGCATCCAAGTCACTATGTCACCGGCTTTATAATCCTCTGCATTAAGCGATTTAGTTAACACTTTTGCATGGCGCTCAAAGTAAACTTGTAAGTTAGGAACACGTCGATGATCAATATTTTTATCTGGCTTGGTTAATCCCCAAATACGTTTGGAAGGATATGCACGAAAATTGTTCTGCATGTCTTCATGTACTAATTTTTGCAAATCAATACCAAGCTGTCGGTACGACCTAATTAAAACATCGGTACACACACCAATATTAGCGGGCACATCACCACCTGGGTACTCAAGCTTATGATAGGCGCCATCGTAAGTTACTGGTTGTGTTGTTCTATGGATTAATGCATTAACGATATCATCATCAAAAGAGCTCGCCTGCACATGAAAAGCAAATAGAGCTAGTGAATAAAACAAAAAACGTGACATATAAATTCCTTTTATAATAGTAATTAACTAAAGCTGTTGAATAATATAATCAGGAATATTAAATTTATTTCCATTACTGGTATAGTGCGCATCAAGTCCATAGGCCATTATTTCAAGCGGAGCATCATTGTAACCAAACGTTTGGATTTCATTGATGTAGCGCATTATAAAAGTGTGCGCACCGAGTTCACGCCATTGAACTACATGAACAAGCTCATGAAAATGTACTCTTAAATTATCCACAGCGCTAGGTAATATATAATATGTATTTTTATAGGTTATTCCAGCTACATCCATATCAATAAAATTGCTTAAACCAAGTTCACGTAAACCTGTAAAGTCAGGTTTAGGAATTTTATCAACAACTACATAAAATGCAGTTTTCAAAAATTCATTTGGGTAAAAGCCCTCAAACTCGTTAGCAAATTTTTCACAGCATATTCTTTTATGTGCATACTCGCTATTCGTTTTATCAATCCATTGTTCTATTTGCGCTAGCATTTTTTCTCCAAAAAATTACTCGGTAAGTTATTAATAAATATTTTATGAAGTTGAACTTTATCTTCTTCATAAAAAAGCGCCAAGTGTATAACTACTGGCGCTGATTATTAATAATCACTATACAGTTTCCTAACCTTCTTCTTCAACCAGTGACTCTAATAGCTCATGGATCTCTGACTTTAATTCTTTGTCTTCAATTTTATTCGCACTGACTTTAGCATCTTGTAGGTTTTTAATCGCCGCTTCTTTGTCGCCTAGTTCGAGCTGTAAAGTAGCCATAGAAAATGCAACCGACGACATATGATCTTTGTTATTGATTTCAATCGACTTCTGTAATGCTTTTTCATAAGTCTCAATAGCGTCTTCTAGCTCTTCGGTAAAATCTGCTAAAGTTTCCCACTGTACAGGGTGATCTTTAGCGGTATTTTCGTTTTCAATACAAATTGCTTTGAGCTCTGCATATAAAGATTCGAATTGTTTAGTATCATTCTTATTGGCAGCTGCCATCAGCTTTTCTGCTAAATCGTGAACCGCTTTGTATACTTTAGTATTCATAATTACTCGCTACCTTAATTAATGCGCCTTTTTAATTTTTTACAGCGCTGTATCCGAAACATATCTCTTAATAGTACATTATTATTAAGCGCCGCGTTGTTACAAAAGTATTATAAGCAACAATAAACGCTGTTTAGTTTATTGACGTGGATATTAGGGTGCTACACTTAATGCCTACTATAAAAAGCAACAGTAAATATCTACCCTATGCAAAATTGCAATCAATGCGGTAAGTGCTGCACAAAATACGGTGCGGCAGATTTAGATACTAATCAGGATGAAATTCAAATGTGGGCGTTATTCAACCCTGAAATATTTCAATACGTTAAAAACGATCAATTATGGTTTGACCCAATAACGGGTGAGCAATTAACGCAATGCCCATTTTTAGAGCTCGCCAATAAAGCATCTCCTGAAGAAAAAGATAAATATACTTGCAGTATTTATCATGACCGACCCCAAGATTGCAGGCATTATCCAAGCTTAATTTCAGAAATGATAAACGATGACTGTGAAATGCTTGAACCAGTTGATAAGCAAAATCATTTTAGAGCACAAAAAAAGTTAGACATACTGATGATAGACAGCCGCTCCTAAATTTAACTGTAATAATGCCGTGCTAAATTAAATTTATCGCTCTTTTGTGTTATTCAACGCAAATTTTAAAGTTATAGTATAACATTGTTGATAGCATAATTTTGTAGTGTTATATTATATCACAACATAACAACCACGAATTGAAGTAACTATGACTAAGCTAACACTCATATCCTCAGCACTACTGTCTGTTTTGTGTTCTCACTCTGCACTTGCAGCGACGATTAACGGCACGGTAACAGATACAAAAAAGCAACCCATTGCCAATGCCACGATTCATGTTCATGGTAAGTCAAAAAGCGTGCAAAGTAATGCACAAGGCCAGTTTAGTATTGACATAGATTCTAAGAGTCAATTACATATCAGTAAAGATAACTACCTAGATTCTCGTATATCGCTTGAAAATACAGACAACACTATTAATGTTACTTTAAAGCCAACTTCGGTTGAAACTGTTGTTGTATATGCCTCCGCGCTGCATAAAAATAGCTTAGAAATGATTTCACCAGTCAGTGTGCTATCAGGCGATGAACTAAAAAATAAAGCTAAGCCGACGCTAGGTGAGACACTTAAAGGCATACCTGGCGTTAATGCTAGTTATTTTGGCCCTGTTTCATCAAGTCCGATTATTCGCGGCCTAGGTGGTCCTCGAGTTAAAATTACTCAAAATGGTTTGGATAGCAGCGATGCGTCTCGCATTGGACCTGATCACGCTACATCAAGTGACAGCCTAGCGGCAGAGCAAATTGAAGTGTTACGTGGCCCAAGCACCCTACTTTATGGCTCTGGTGCTATTGGCGGTGTAGTGAATGTGGTTGATAACCGTATTCCAACCAATAACATTAACTCTTTATCTGGGGCAGCACAATACACGCACGATACAGTTTCAAATGCGAATACCTTCGCAGCAAAACTAGAAACTGGCAGCGATAACTTTAATTTCCATTTTGATGGTACTAAACGCAGCGGAGATGATTACCAAACACCTCGTTTTAATTTACCGGATGAACATGAAGAAGATGAAGTACATGTTGAAGGCGATGAAGAAACAGCTACTTCAGTTGAAAATACCTTTATAGACAGTGAAACAGTTAATTTTGGTACTAGCTATGTGGGTGAGCATTTAACCGTTGGATTTTCATACGGTAATATCGAAACAGACTATGGTATTCCAGGCCATTCACATGCTCATCATGAACACGATCATGCACATGAAGAAGCAGGCGAGCATGAAGAACACGAAGGTGAAGAACATGCAGAAACACCCGTTTATGCTCATTTAGAACAAGACCGCTGGCAGGGGCTGGTAAGTTATGCGTTTCATGATAACTGGATTGAGTCTATTAACCTACGTGTTGGTTACACAGACTATACCCATAGTGAAATTGAAGACGGCGCTATTGGCACCACTTTTAGTAATGAAACCACTGAAGCACGTTTCAACGTAGAGCACCAATTAGGCCAATGGCATGGCATGATTGGCTATCACTATAGTGAGTCTGATTATGACGCGATTGGTGAAGAAGCCTTTACACCTGCAAGTATCACTATCACTCATGCGCTATATTTACTTGAAGAACGCACATTTGGTGACGTCACCGTAGAACTTGGCGCCCGTTTAGAAGATTATGAGATAAAAAGTGATGTGGATACGCATCAGCATAGCCATGATGACGAACCTGCATCAGCAGATGAAACTGTTAACTACACCCAAAGCTTTACTAATCTAAGTGCCTCAGCAGGTGCGATTTGGGAGTATATGCCAAGTCACAACCTAGCCGTTAGCTTATCACATTCAGAGCGTGCACCGCTTTCAGCGGAGCTACTCTCTAATGGTGTGCATATTGCTACCGGGACTTACGAACTTGGCTTGGGTTACCATATTGAAAGTAACGAAGCGCATTTTGAGCCTGAAGAAATTAAACAAGAAACATCGACTAATCTAGATATTAGTTTACGTCGCTTTAGTGGAGACTTTGGTTACACTGTCAACTTCTTCTATAACGACATTAAAAACTTTTATTATCAGCAAAACACAGGATTAGTGTTTGATGAAATGGATGGTTTTGAACCTGCAGCCAATGGTCACAGTGATGCAATTGATGTTTATCAGTTCACAAGTAAAGATGCTGAGCTGTATGGTTTTGAATTTGATGTACATTATCAAATAAACCCCAGCGCCATGGTAAAAGTATTTGGTGATTCTACTCGCGCCAAACTAAAAGATAATGAAGGAAATTTACCACGCATTCCTGCTAATAAATTGGGTTCAGAACTGCAATACACCCTAGGTAGCGCACAATTTACCTTAACAGGAACACATTATTTTGAGCAAAATGATATTAGTGCATACGAAACAACAACAGATGGCTATACATTGATTGATTTACAAGCCAATTATCAGCTTGATTTAGGTGCCGTTGACACACAGCTTTACCTAAGTGTTGATAACATTACTGATGAACTTGGTTTTGTACACAGCTCGTTTATTAAAGACATCGCGCCACTTCCTGGTCGTAACTTCCAATTTGGAGTAAGAGGCTACTTTTAAACAAAGATCAGTTTAATGAGACAATAAAAAACCGCATTCATATTAATGAATGCGGTTTTTTCATAACTAAAATGTTATGTACGTTCTAATTAAAGAATTGCGTGTAACTCAACGTCGAATACAAGTGTTGAGTAAGGTGCGATTGCTGCACCGGCACCACGTTCACCATAAGCAAGCTCATGAGGAACGTATAAACGCCACTTAGTACCTACTGGCATCATTTGTAATGCTTCAGTCCAACCTTTGATCACGCCGCCCACTGGGAATTCAGCAGGTTGACCGCGCTCGTATGAGCTGTCAAAAACAGTACCGTTTACTAAAGTACCGTGGTAATCAACACGTACTGTAGACTCAGCAGTTGGCTTCTCGCCTTCACCTGTTGCAAGTACTTCGTACTGAAGACCTGACTCAGTTACTGTAATTTCAGGACGTTTTGCGTTTTCTTCTAAAAATGCAATGCCTTCAGCAGCGAGTACTTTAGCTTCTTCTTCACGACGAGCTTGGATCTCTTCGTTAATTTTTTCAAATGCAGCTTGGATCTCAGGGATCTCAACTTGAAAAGCACTGCCTGCATACGCATCTTTCATGCCTTCAAATACTGAATTTAAGTTTAAACCTTCAAAAGGATTAGCCTTAAGTTGCTCACCCATTTGTAAGCCAATACCGTAACTTGCTTTTTCAGCATCTGTAGTAAAATTATCTGACATAATGTGTTATTCACGTTTTGTTAGTTAAAAGACCCGTATATGCTATCACAAAATAAAAGGTCTTTGGTGCTAGTTTTTATTGAGTTTTTCTTTAATTAAACCAATAGCAAAGGTACACACAGGCAAACTGAGCAAAATTCCAACAAGTAAGCTCATCGACAATAATCCAGCCACACCGACCAGTAAAAGAGGTACAGCTACTAAACCGATAATGCCAATATAAAACGCGCCCCATACAGGCCAATAATGATCGTATTTTGTAATTAAATGCCCCGATAAAATATTAAACCCGATGCCATATAATAAGGTCATTATTAGTGCGTCGTCTGGATATGCATCAATAGCCATTTTTTGTAATAACGATATGGCGCTTTGGTAACAATAACCAAACACAGTCCATAGAAGAATGTGCTTAAGTAAACGTTTAGAAAAGGATAATTCCGGGGACTGTGACATTATAAAGCTCCAGATAGCAAAAAACCGCCAATAAGGCGGTTTTTTAAATAATGGTGGAGAGATAGGGATTTGAACCCTAGAGGGGCTATAAACCCCTGCCGGTTTTCAAGACCGGTGCATTCGACCACTCTGCCATCTCTCCGTACGGCGCGCATAATAAGATCATACGCTTAGCTTGTAAAGCCCTATTTTAATAAAACCGGCTAAATAGTTAAATATAAACCGCTTTAGTTATCAATTAGCCATTATTAGTAATATTGCTTAGGCCTACGAGCAATCCAAGAGCACACTAAACAGACCAATAAGCTGGCTGTTAAAAATGCAATACTTTGAAATATTAAATCGAAGCGATTAAGGTCATCGCTCGGGATCACAACCAATACAAATGAAGGCAGTACAGTGAACAGTAAAACATAACAACATATTTTAAAGGCTCTGCCAAAATCAAACCGTTTCGATTGTTGCATCCACCAAGTTAGCAATACCAGCACCCCTATTGCTGAAGCAGCAATAAAATGCTCAGCTTGAGTGCTCATTGCAACATAAAATGTCGCAAGCGCGCCAACTACACCCCAGATTGACCAAGCAAACCAGTTTTCTTTTTCACGTAAAAATAAATTTCCCATCATTTTCGTCTTCTTTATCGTTATTATTGGTAAGACTTTCCATACATTACCAAAAAACAACCGATTAAAAAACAAACTGAAGAAGATTTATTACGTTTAGTGCTTCCGTGCGCTTCTCGCAGCTACAATATTAACCGCAGTAGTGTAACACGATTAACTTAATGAATTATGACTATATTGAATATAAAAAGTTCATACTATTTCTACAAAAAACTAAAATAATTTTCTGGTTTGTGCCTTGGTGACTTTTTGCATTCAATTGCCGGCGTCCCTAAATATAAATAACCGACTATTTCATCATCATCATTTAAGTTAAGCGCCTGTTTAACACTGGGGCTTTGTGCAAAGTAACCCGTACGCCAAATACCGCCTAACCCCTGAGCGAATGCGGCTTGTTGCATTGCCAATACGCCACAACCTGCGCTTTGTACTTGTTCAATTCTAGGAACTTTTGGGTGTGGTTGATATTTTGCAATCGCAATAATAATCATGGGTGCTCTAAGCGGTAACTCCTTAGCGCGATTAATTACTTTTTCAGCCTGCTGCTCTGCTATAGCGCTTTGATAATAAATTTCACCTAACTTATGACGCGCATCACCTTGAACAATAATATATTGCCACGGTGCAATACAGCCATGATCGGGCACTCTCAACCCAGCCTGCTGAATAATGTTTAACTGCTCTTCATTAGGCCCTGGCGCTGTCAATTTTGCATCAGATTGGCGAGTGAGTAAAAGCTCAATAGCATCCATAGTGTGCTCTCAAAATTCAAAACGTAAGAGTAACATTTATAAGTAAAAAATAAACACTGCAGGGTTAAAACTACTAAGCAGATAAAATTAATGAAGCGAGTGTTTATATCCTAGTAACTATTGATGTAGGCACCGCGTTTAAACCAATAATCTAGGCTTACAAAACGCCCACCTCCCGTAAAGAATAAGCTAAGTAACATGGCAAAATAAATAGCAGAAAATTCGATGCCGTTATTTAGTATTGATGGTTTACCTTTTTCGTATAGGTAATCTTCAAAGCCATATTCTTCAACTAAGCTGCGAATTTTACCTATGCGGACTTGTACTTCTTTTGAATTTTCAAGGCTTTCTTTGGCACCAGGAACTGATAGCCAATCAAGTACTTGGGCGGCACTTGTTTGTGGATTTGTTGGCGCTATAGCAAACCAGCCGTTATGCCAGTGTACTGTTGTTGCTGCTACCACCATTGTAAACATTAGTGGAATACTCACTAAGCGCGTAAATAAACCAATAAGTAAAAACCAACCTCCTAAAAACTCACTCCAACCGGCTAAAAAAGCCAGCAAATCAGGAAACGGTAATCCTAATCCCCAGTCACTATTGCCAAACCACTGAACGACATCATCAGAGGCTAAAAACTGGTTAAAAAAACCATTAGTATCGCCACTTATTGCGAGTTTGTTATAGCCTGCAATAATCATTACAGGCGCTAAAATCAAGCGAAAAAGCAAAGCAGGCAAACCATCCAATAAAGATAATTTACCTATAATATTGTCGTAAAGTGTAATTAATTTAATCATGCGCACTCTTGTATGTTCATTGTTTATTAAGTTATAGACTATAAACAAACATGACCGCGCACAGAGCTAAATTATTTCGCCCTTAAAGATTAAATTTGCCTTGCTACTTGTAACGCTTCAAATATTGCGCGTTTAGCATCAATAGCAGCAGCGAGTTTAGCGCCACCAATAACATGTACTTTGGCGTCCTCTGCTTGTGCCTTAAATAACTCGTCGTTAGACACTTGACCAATACAGGCAATAACCGTATCGACTGGCAGTACTTGAGTTTCACCAGCAACACTAATGGTTAGGCCGTTTTTATCAAAACTATGGTATTGGCAATCTGCAATTTGTTTAACACCATGTTGTTTGGCAACTTGACGATGGATCCAACCAGTAGTTTTACCTAAGTCACCACCAAAGCGCCCTGCACTGCGTTTTAGCATATAGAGTTGACGTTCATCTTTATGCGGCTGAGGTTCACATTCTATGCCCCATTGGGTTTTAAAGTCGCTGATGCTTTGTGATTTGTGTTCACTTAAAAATGCCACCATATCAAAACCAATACCGCCTGCGCCTAATATAGCAATAGAATTACCCAGCTCTACTTCACCGCGTATAACTTCATCGTAAGCAAATACACGCTTATCATCGCTGCATTTAATCGTAGCTTCACGTGGTCTTACACCAGTTGCAAATACCACATCATCAAACTCAGCTAGCATACTGTCACTAAATGCTTTACCTAATTCAATGGTTACATTTAGACGCTTAAGTTCATTACTAAAATAAGCTAATGTATGATTGAAGTCTTCTTTACCAGGTATTTGCATAGCTAAATTGAATTGCCCACCCATATGTTGCTTTTGGTCAATCAGGGTTACATTGTGCCCTTTTTGCGCTAAGTAACAGCTAGACGATAAACCTGCAGGCCCTGCGCCAACCACTAATACATTTTTAGCTTTCTCTGCTTTTTCTAACGGGTAATCAAGCTCAAAACCTGCTTGTGGATTTACTAAACAGGTAGCGCGCTTACCTTTAAATACATGATCTAAACAACCCTGATTACAACCAATACAAATATTAATATGCTCAGATTGCTTAGCCGCGTATTTATTAAAAAATTCAGGATCGGCTAATAATGGACGCGCCATAGAAATTAAATCAGCTTCGCCAGCATTTAAAATATCATTAGCAATCTCAGGGGTATTAATGCGGTTTACCGCAATAACAGGCACGCTAATAACATCTTTTAAACGCTTTGACGCTTCTTTAAATGCACCCGGTGGCACCATACTCGCAATTGTAGGTACGCGCGCTTCATGCCAACCAATTCCGGTATTAAAAATATCAACACCTGCTTTTTCAAGTGCAACCGCTTGTTGAGTTACTTCATCAGGGGTTGAACCATTAGGAATTAAATCTATAACGGAGAGTCTAAAAATAATTAAAAATTTATCCGATACTTTTGCTCTTACTGCTTTTACAATTTCAACGGCTAAACGCATTCTGTTTTCAAGGCTGCCGCCAAATTCGTCGTTTCGTTTATTAGTATGCGGTGCCATAAACTCATTAATCAAATAACCTTCTGAGCCCATTACTTCCACGCCATCGTAACCAGCCTTTTCAGCCAAATAAGCCGAGTGAGCAAAATCTTTAATCGTTTTGTTAATTGAACTTAAAGACATTTCCTTTGGTTTATATGGATTAATCGGAGCTTTTATAGCACTTGGTGCCTGATTAAAAGGGTGATACGCATAACGCCCAGCATGTAATAATTGCAAACATATTTTACCACCATGTTGATGAACAGCTTGCGTATATGCACGATGCTTAAATACATCGTAATAACTATTAAATGATGAAGAAATAGGCGTTAACTTACCGCGTAAGTTAGGGCTGTAGCCTCCGGTAATAAGCATCGCAGTGCCACCTTTGGCACGTGCTTCATAAAAGGCACGAAGGCGTTTACGATTGTGCCAACCTTCTTCAAGGCCGGTATGCATTGATCCCATTACTAAACGGTTGCGTAGTTGTGTGTGTTTTAGTTCTAGTTTTTGTTCTAACATCCTGTGCCCCAATAACTGGTCTAACCTGTGTGTTTGTTCAATTCTGCTTTAATGACGCAGAATAAGCAATATACGAGCAGCTTAAACTTAAACTTTTTAATTTAAAACACCCTAAATAATCTTGTTTTATGTATAACTGTTAATTGTAAAATACGGCTAAAAGTGACATAAACATTCGTATAATCATAAGTGTAATTGAATTTATAAATGTTTCGTTACGATTTAGCAGTTAAATTAATTTATATTCTAAGCTACTATGGCAATAACGTTTTAGCTGTACGAATTTAAGGAGCTATTTTGATAGCGAAGGTATTTAAATGTATATGGACAGGGATTAACTTCTCGCGTCGTTTAGTACTAAATTTATTATTTTTATTTTTGGTTATCATTTTCATTGTCTCAGTATCAAGTGACGGCGATAAAATCATTGTCGAAGAGGGTTCTGTCCTCAGGCTCAACCTAAACGGTCCAATTGTGGAAGAAAAAACCTACGTAGACCCTGTAGAAGCGGCCATTAATGATGCAACAGCAAGCGCTGATACGCCTACTGAAATACTGCTTGATGATGTCATTGAAGTAATCAATGAGGCGTCACAAGACTCTCGTATCAGCGCAATTTTGCTTGATTTACAAGAAATGCCAAAAGCGCACTTAAATAAGCTTAAGCAAATTACAAAAGCACTTGATACATTTAAAGCAACTGGAAAAAAAGTAATTGCCTCAGGCTATTACTATACCCAAGCGCAATATTACATTGCCGCGCATGCAGACGAAATTGCGATGCACCCTTATGGTAGTGTGCTTATTGAAGGCTACGGTATGTACCCGCTTTACTTCAAAGATGCATTAGAAAAATTAGAAGTCACTCAGCATATATTTCGTGTAGGTACCTTCAAATCTGCCGTTGAACCGTTTATCAGAAACGATATGTCAGAAGCAGCTAAAGAAGCAAACAGCGTATGGTTAGGTGCTTTATGGAACGAATATAAGCAAGATGTAAGTGCGGTGCGTCCATTTGACGAATCAAATTTTGATGAAACAATGGATACTTATTTAGCCAAAATGCAGGCTGCCAATGGTGATGCGGGTAAATACGCGCTGGATAATAAATGGGTTGATTCTCTCAAAACTAATCAACAAATTCGTCAACAATTAATTGATCTAGTTGGCGCTGAGGAAGATGGTAAAACATTTAAACAAGTGTCTTTTGGTGAATACTTAAGCTTAGTTAAGCCGCCCATTGAGTTTGATAACCCAATGACAGAAAAAGTCGCTGTTGTTGTAGCTAAAGGTACCATCGTAGACGGTGAGCGTCGTGCCGGTGAGATTGGCGGTGATTCAACAGCTGCACTATTACGCAAGGCACGCCTTGACGATAAAGTAAAAGCAGTCGTGTTACGTATTGATTCTGGCGGTGGCAGCATGTTTGCCTCTGAAGTTATTCGTGCTGAAGTATTGGCACTTAAGGCCGCAGGCAAACCAGTCATTGCTTCAATGAGCTCAGTAGCTGCATCAGGTGGTTATTGGATTGCATCAGCGGCAAATGAAATTTGGGCAGCACCTAGTACGATTACCGGCTCAATCGGTGTATTTGGTACCTTTATGACCTTTGAAGATACCTTAGCTAAAATCGGTGTTTACTCTGATGGTGTAGCGACTACAGAAATGGCCGGTTTTTCAATAACTCGTCCACTAAATGAAAAAATGGCACAAGTGATTCAAATGAGTGTTGAAGAAGCTTATGAACGTTTTTTAAATGTGGTTGCCGATGCGCGTAATATGACCCCTGAGCAAGTTGATAAAATTGCCCAAGGCCGCGTTTGGATTGCATCGCAAGCTCAAGAGCTTGGTTTAGTTGACAAGCTGGGTAACAAGCAAGACGCTATCAAAGCGGCTGCAGAGCTTGCTAAACTTAACTTCTATGAAGTTAAAACAATTAAACAATCACTTAGCCCTCAAGAACAAATGCTCCAAGATATTTTTGGTAGCGCCGCGGTTAAATCAGTGCTTGGACTTGAAACACAAAAATCAGCAGTACTAGCTAGTCAAGCTAACCTGCAAAGCGTGATTAAGCAATTAAGCAGCGAAGTAGAAAACCTGAAAGATTATAACGATCCACAAGGTGTTTACGCGCGCTGTTTAGAATGTACAGTTGCACAATAATGCCCTAACAGGCTGTATTGATTAGCACTTAGCGTTATACTAAGCCCAGTTTTTTTACTGGGCTTTTTTTATGAAACGTAAACGCATTTACATCGCTTATACTGGCGGTACTATAGGAATGAAAAAATCAATCCGCGGCTATATTCCTGCCGAAGGTTTTTTAACCGAAACTGTGGTTAATAACGCAGAATTTAATCGTGAAGAAATGCCATTATTCGATATTCATGAATACTGCCCACTGATTGACTCTTCAGATATGTCTCCTGCTCACTGGCAACTTATTGCTGATGACATAAAAAGTAAGTACCAAGATTACGACGGCTTTGTAGTGCTGCATGGTACAGATACCATGGCCTATACGGCATCGGCTTTATCGTTTATGTTTGAAAACTTAACAAAGCCTATTATCGTTACCGGCTCACAAATTCCGCTCTCTCAATTGCGCTCTGATGGTCAAGTTAACCTACTTAATGCCATGTATTTAGCAGCTAACTACCCGATAGCGGAAGTCAGTTTGTTTTTTAATAATCAATTATTTAGAGGCAACCGAGCAACCAAAGCGCATGCCGATGGATTTGATGCATTCGCCTCCCCTAACCTAGAGCCATTAGCGCTGTCTGGCATTAATATTCAACTGATCAAAGGTCAGTTAAGTCCGTATGTAGAAAATGAATTACAAGTTGCGCAGATCACTCCTCAAGCCATTGGTGTATTGTATTTATACCCTGGGATCAGCAAAGAAGTGGTTAAAAGCTTAGTTAATGGCAACATTAAAGCATTGGTACTGCTGAGCTTTGGTGTGGGTAATGCACCGCAAGACCCTGAGTTTTTGGATATACTTGATGAAGCGAGTAAGCGCGGCGTTATTATCACAAACCTCACTCAATGCCTAAAAGGGCAAGTGAATATGGGCGGGTATGCCACAGGAAATGCGCTACTCAATATAGGCGTGATCAGTGGTTTTGATATGACCTTAGAAGCCTGTTTAACTAAACTGCATTATCTTTTTAGTCAAAACTTAGAGGTCGAAACGATTCGCCATTTAATGCAAGATAATTTGCGGGGTGAATTAACTCGTTAGGTGTTCAGCTAAACGAATAACAAAAAAGGACGCTATTTAGCGTCCTTTTTATTTACTTAGATTTTATTAACGAACTTTTGCGTCAATATCAACTAAGTCAGTTAAATGACACGTTTCCCCGCTGTGAGTCTTAATGCCATGCTCACCAAAGTAATCACGCTGGGCTTGTACTAAATGCCCATTACTTGGTGTTGTTAACGTTGCTAAGTAGGTTTGTGTTGCACTTAGCACAGGGAATGCCAGACCCGTCATGACCGCTTGGCCCGTTACTTTACGCATTGCGAGCGACTCTTTTTCAAGAGTATCAATAAACTCAACACCTTGCGCTACACTGTCTAAGTAATCTGCACGAATAATACACCCTGCACGCCAGGTTTGTAGTGTTTTGGCTAAATCAACTTTCCACTGATGGGTACGTGAAGCACCTTTAATTAATGCAAGTCCTTGACGATACGCTAGTAAACTTGCAAGAGTAAATGCATCTTTCAATTCATCTAAATCAATATCAACTTGCGTGGTATTTTGCGCGCTATACGTCATCTCTTGTGCAGCAGTGGTATTGCATGCATTAGTTAAATGGCGTGCTTGAACAGCGGCTACTAATGACGGTACCGCAATACCCAATTCAAGTGCATTTTGAGCTGTCCATAAACCAGTACCTTTTGCGCCAACTTTGTTATCAATTAAGTCAACAAGGGGCACATTTTGCGAATTTTCAAGTGACAAAATATGGCTAGAAATTGACAATAAATAGCTATTTAACTGGCCTTGTGACCATTCATTAAATATCTCAGCAATTTCTTTTGGCGAGCGCTTAGTTCCATGACGAAGTAACTGATACACTTCAGCAATAAGTTGCATCAGTGCGTATTCAATTCCATTATGAACCATTTTTACAAAATGACCGCTGGCTGATTGACCAACGCGAGCAAAACACGACTCGCCTTTGTAGCTTGCAGCAACTTTTGTAAACCATGGCTCGACACGCTCCCAGCCACCTTCAGAACCACTTGCCATCATAGCTGGCCCATGACGCGCACCCTCAGCACCACCTGAAATACCCATGGTGGCAAACTCAAACTTGTCTTGGTATTTTAGCTTGCGATTAATTCCGTCTTTGTAATTACTGTTACCGCAGTCAACAATAATATCACTACATTGAACACCCGCTTCAATCAGCTCATTGCAAACCGCATCAACCAACTCACCCGCAGGTACAAGTAATAAAATAGAACGCGGTGTTTCTAAACGCCTAACCATATCCCCTAGATCAGAGACAATGTGAAGTTTGTCAGCCATGCCTTGTGACTTAGCACAGCTTAATAATTCTTCACCCGCATTTGGGTTTTTGTCATAAGCGACCAGCGTTATCCCTTTTTCAATCAAGTTCAGGGCAAGATTTTTCCCCATAACGCCTAACCCTACTAATGCAACTTGCATTTAGTGCCCTCCTCGGTAACAACTATTTGGTTAGTAAATTAAAATAATACCGCGTGCATTATACTCAGGCCTAAGCCATGAGCAAAGCTACATGCATTTATTACAGTTAAAATAAACACTGCAATTATATCAAACAACCGCCCTCACAGGGGAAGAAATAGCGCTGCTATTTAAATTTTTAGATCATTGACGCCCTGTGACACCGGTGTCATAATGATGACATATTCATTTTGTATATAATAGTCGCAATGTTATAAAAATTGCATAAAACTAAAAATTACTATTAACCTGAAATCTTCTTTGAAGATTTATTAAGTAGTCACTAAAACAAAATAACCGTCAACTTGCTTAAAATAAGCGCACAGGAGAATTTAATGTTAAGACGTACAAAAATAGTCGCGACACTTGGACCTGCAACAGACAGAGATAATAACTTAGAAAAAATTATTCGCGCAGGCGCTAATGTCGTTCGATTAAACTTCTCACACGGTGTTGCACAAGATCACAAAGACCGTGCACAAGCTGTTAGAGATATAGCCGCTAAACTGGGTAAGCACGTTGCAATTCTTGCTGACCTACAAGGTCCTAAAATCCGTGTTTCAACCTTTAAAGAAGGTAAAGTAACTTTAGCGGTCGGTGCAAAATTCATCCTTGATGCAAAAATGGAAAAAGGTGAAGGCGATATTAACGCCGTTGGTATCGATTATAAAGAGCTACCACAAGATGTAGCTCCTGGTGATTTACTCCTTTTAAACGATGGCTTAATTCAGCTTACTGTAGAACATGTTGAAGATCATTTAGTGCACACTGTGGTTACTGTGGGTGGGGTGCTCTCGAACAATAAAGGGATTAATCGTTTAGGTGGTGGTTTAACTGCGCCCGCGTTTACCGATAAAGACAAAGAAGACTTAATAACTGCGGCTGAAATTAATGTTGACTATATTGCCGTTTCATTCCCTCGAAGTGGCGATGACATGCGTTATGTACGTTCACTTGCAGAAGCTGCAGGCTCTAATGCTCAGCTTTTGGCTAAAATTGAACGTGCTGAAGCAGTAGAAACGCAAGAAGCAGTAGATGATATTATTTTAGCGTCTGACGCTGTGATGGTTGCTCGTGGTGATTTAGGTGTTGAGATTGGTGACGCAGCTTTAATGGGCAAACAAAAACTCATTATTCGTCGCGCACGCTCGCTTAATCGTACTGTTGTAACAGCCACACAAATGATGGAATCGATGATCGATAACCCAATGCCAACTCGTGCAGAGGTTATGGATGTTGCCAACGCAGTGCTTGATGGCACCGATGCGGTCATGCTTTCAGCGGAAACAGCCGCTGGTGATTACCCAGAAGAAACGGTTGCCACAATGGCACGTGTTTGTTTAGGTGCTGAGTCGCAAAAAGAAACCCATGTTTCTAAGCATCGTTTAGATAGCCGCTTCTCTTCTAATGCGGAGTCAATTGCACTCTCTGCAATGTATGCAGCTAATCACTTAGACTCTGTGAAAGCGATTATCACCCTAACAGAATCAGGTAGTACAGCAAAACTTATGTCGCGTATTAGCTCTGGTTTACCCATTTACTCACTTTCACGTCATCCGAGCACATTAGGGCAAACAGCACTATATCGTGGTGTTTACCCGGTGTTTTTTGACTCTACCAAATGTGAAAAAGATAATATGGTTAAAGATGCATTAAACACGTTAGTGGCTGCAGGTTCACTGCAAGTAGGCGACACCGTGATTATCACTCATGGTGATGCAATGGAAACAGTTGGTGCAACCAATACAATGAAGATAGTGACAGTGTCGTAAAAGTCACAATAAAAAACGCGAGCTAATTGCTCGCGTTTTTTTATGCTATTTATTAAAGTTAGCTAGCTAATGCTGCTTTTACTTTATCACGGTAACTTCTACTTACTTTAAGCTCTTGTCCGTTATCTAACACTAATAAATATTCACCACTAACCTGAGTTACCAGCTTGCTAATTTGTTTGGTGTTAACAATCGCGCTGCGATGCACACGAACAAATAGATTTGGATCTAATTCTTGTTCAAGCTCTTTCATGGTTTTACGTAATATATGCGTTTGCCCGTCTTGGCAATGCAAACACATATAATCACCTGCGGCATCTACCCACTGTATCGTGGCAACGGGCACTCTAACAATTTCGCCCTGCTCTTTTACTGCTAGTGACTCAGGGTAGCGCCGATCAGTTAAGGTATCACCTGTGGCTAATTTCTTTAAAATTTCTTCGCAGTTATTACCCGTTATCCCAGCTACAAAACTGGCTAATTTTTTCTTATGGGCGTTATCCTGCTGAGTTTTTAAATAGGTATGCACTTTTTCTACCGCCTGTTTTAATCTGTTATCATCAACGGGTTTTAAAATGTAATCTAAAGCATGAATTTCAAATGCTTTAACAGCAAAGTGGTCAAACGCAGTAACAAATACAATGGCAGGCAAGTCTTTACTACTTTCACTCAATGCACGCGCTACCTCAAAGCCATTCATGCCTGGCATTTGAATATCTAAAAATACGAGGTCAATTTTTTCGTTTTTGCAACTTTCGATCGCATCAAATCCTGAGCTACATAGTTTGATCACTTCAATATCAGAAAACTCTTCAAGCCTAACGGCTAAGCCTTTACGTGCTAATGGTTCATCATCAACAATCAGCGTTTTTATTCTTGTCATTTCTTCACAGCCTTCTCAAACGGAACTCGCAGATTAACTTTCAATCCACTTGGCGTATTATGTGATAATACAAACGAGTAATTATTTTCGTAGAGCGTTTTTAATCTGTCTTGGGTGTTTGCTACACCCACGCCTTGTGCATTAACTAACTGGCCATTTACAATTTCAGTGCCAGGGCCATTATCGCCCACTTCAAGTAATAATTCATTAGCAAATACTTGTGCTTTTATATCAATAACGCCACCTTCTGCCATGTGAGCAATGGCGTACTTAATAGCATTTTCAATGATCGGTTGTAATATTAAGCTAGGAACCAATGCTTGTTGAGCTTGCTCACTCACATCAACATTAACCTGTAACCGTTCATCAAAGCGCACACGTTCAATCTCTAAATACAGCATTAATGCATGTAACTCTTGCTCTAGTGGCACTTTTTTAATTGGATCAGTATTGAGTGTATAACGCAAAAAGTCACTCAGCTTAGATACCATTAAATTAGCATCTTTGTTTTCTTTTACCAAAATTAAAGTGGAAATAGCATTGAGGGTGTTAAATAAAAAGTGAGGGTTTAACTGATATCTGAGCATTTTTAACTGCGCTTCGTGCGCCATTGTAGTTGCTTTTAACGCTTTTTGGCGTTCACTTTGTAGTAACTGGTAATACTTAACCCCAAAGTACAAGCCACTCCAACACAAAATAATATAAACGGAGTCTAGCCCTTGTTGTAAATAATAGAACCATTCTTCAGGGCGATAGCCGTGTCGATAAATTTCCCACAAGTTAAACTTTTGTACCACCGCCCAGAGCGTACCAGTTACATACGAAGCACTAAATACAACAATGATTAAGACCCAAGGCGAGGCATTCCAAATTTTGCGATATATATAACGCAAAGGGACAGTCATTAAACAGCCCGCATAGGCATTAAGTAAAATAACGAATACGTAAATATCACGCATTTCGAATACTTTAGATCCAATGTAATTAACTAACGCATACCCTATCCAGCCAGCGATTTGCAAAAGCCAGAAAAAGCGTTGTCTGTTATCAATTAAAGACTGCCAATTCAAAATTAATTATTACCTTATAAATTTGTTATTATTATATCGATTTATCAACGTGTATAGCACTACCAACTGTCTTACTTTTTAATAGCCCTATCGCAAACGATAACGTTGTCTGATGCTTTTGTGGTTAAGCGATTCATTGAACTATATGCATAAAAAAAGCGAAAGGTATGTACCTTTCGCTTCTCAATGTTTACTTTTTATTTATTAAGCAAGTTTGTCTGAAGCAACTTTATAAGTCGGATCTTCAATTACGTTTACTTCCACTAAATCACGTGCTTTATGAAGTAGTTCAGTACAGTCTTTGCTTAAGTGACGTAAATGCAACTTTTTACCCGCTTTATTGTACTTATCAGCTAGGCTATCAATTGCTTCTATTGCACTGTGATCCGCAACACGGCTGTATTTAAACTCAACAATAACGTCTTTAGGGTCGTTCTTTACATCAAATAAATCAGCAAAGTTTTTAACTGAGCCAAAGAATAAAGGCCCGTGTAACTCGTACACTTTTGAACCTTCTTTATCAATATAGTTCGTTGTGTAAATATGTTTAGCATGCTGCCAAGCAAATACTAATGCAGACACAATAACACCCACACACACTGCAATGGCTAAGTCAGTGATAACCGTCACACCCGATACTAAAACAATTACAAATGCGTCAGATAAAGGCACGCGTTTCATCATTTTAAAACTTGCCCATTCAAATGTACCCAGTACCACCATAAACATAACCCCAACTAATGCCGCTAGTGGGATCATTTCAATTAAGCTTGAGGCAAAGATAATAAACGCAAGTAACATCAGCGCAGCACTAATACCAGATAAACGCGAACGGCCACCTGAATTAATGTTAATCATAGATTGGCCAATCATGGCACAGCCACCCATTGCACCAAAGAAACCACATGTAACGTTTGCCGCACCTTGGCCAATACATTCTTTGTTAGAATGGCCACGTGTTTCTGTAATTTCGTCAATCAAGCTTAGCGTTAACAGCGATTCAATTAAGCCAATTGCTGCAAGAATAAGCGCATATGGGAAGATAATTTGTAGTGTTTCTAAATTAAAAGGCACCATAGGAATATGAAACTGCGGTAAACCACCGGCAATCGTTGCAGCTTCATTACCTGTCATACCTTTTAAGAAATCAAGTACTGTACGCGCTTCTAAGTCAAGGCCAATAACTAAGCCAGTTACCGTCACAATGGCAACCAGTGACGAAGGGACTGCGGTCGTTAATTTTGGCAAAAAGTGAATAATAGCCATAGTTAGCGCCACTAAACCGAGCATAATGTACATTGCACTGCCCGTCATCCATTCTTGACCGCCAGCACCATCAGGTACTTTAAACTGCCCGAGCTGTGCTAAAAATATAACTATCGCTAAGCCATTTACAAAACCGAGCATCACCGGATGTGGAACCATACGTATAAACTTACCGAGCTTAAATACCCCAGCCAATATTTGTAATAGCCCCATCAGCAACACAGTGGCAAATAGATATTCCACTCCGTGATCCAGTACTAAACTTACCATTACAACCGCAAGCGCACCGGTTGCACCCGAAATCATACCTGGACGACCACCAAAAATAGCCGTAATTAAGCCAACAATAAATGCGGCATATAAACCAACAAGGGGTTCTACATTTGCAACAAAGGCAAATGCAACAGCTTCTGGGATCAAGGCAAGTGCCACGGTCAATCCAGAGAGAATATCGTTTTTAGCAGAGCTTGGCGCCCTACTGAGTAAGTTAAACATTGAGTTCCTCAGTTTTATTTAGCTGACAAAAAAAGCGCTGAATTCTATCAAATTAGCGCTCATTTCACAATTATAGTTAATGCAGCCGATTTGTTTATCATCGGCTTATTTTTATTTTACAGTGGTAAGGCTGTACTACGTTTTACACAGGTCATGGTCACGTTAGAGTGAACCTCTTGGACGTACTCTAAGCTAAGTAGGTTATCGCGTACAAAGTGCTCATAACCTTCTATGCCTTGAGAAATAATACGCAACATAAAGTCCATAGTACCCGCCATAGTGTAACATTCAGTCACTTCATCATAGCTAAGTATCAGTTTTTCAAACTCGGCTAGATTCTTTTTACCATGGTTTGATAAACGTACATGGGCGTAAACCAACATATCAAAGCCCAGCTTTTTTTCATCAAGCAATGCGACTTTACTTTTGATGTAGCCATCTTGTTCTAATTTAGCAATACGACGCCAACAAGGAGACTGAGATAGGCCTACTTTATCTGCAATTTCAGCGGTTGATAAACTTGCATCTTGTTGTAAAAGTGCCAATATTTGGCGATCTACGTGATTTAGAGACATTTTATTTCTTATTTATCTAATAAATTGGTTAAATTATACAGCCTTTTTAAAAAGCAGTCTGCATATTTTTAACAATTAAACACATCAACCAAATTGACCACTTACAAACGGATTGGTTGCCTTCTCATTGGCGACATCGGTATCTTCACCATGGCCACTTAAAATTGCGGTACTCAGTGGCAACGTCATTATATGGGCCTGTATTGAGCTAATAAGCTGCTTACTGTCTCCTTTTGGAAAATCAGTACGACCGACTGAGCCTTTAAATATAACATCACCCACAATAACGGTGCTTTGCGTATCTTGATAAAATACAACGTGTCCTGGGGTGTGCCCTGGGCAATGCAGTACTTTAAATGCAAGCTGACCAACTTGTACGGTATCACCATGTGCTAGCCATTCATCTGGGTAAAAAGCACTGATAGGTTTAAATCCAAACATTGTGGCTTGCATTGGTAAGTTATCAAACCAAAAGCGCTCATCCTTATGTGGGCCAATAATCTTTATATTGTATTGCTCACGTAAGCTATGAGCACCACCCACATGGTCTAAGTGTCCATGGGTCAACCAGATGGCTGACAAGCTCAAGTTATGCTGTGTTAGTGTTGTATTAATTTTGTCAACATCACCACCGGGATCTACCACCACAGCTTGCTGGGTTTGTTCGCATACTATAATTCGGCAATTTTGCATAAACTGCGTAACGGGAATTGTGATTATTTTCATCTTATATTTCTTTATTTTTTTGCGCTGGAATAACTATATCTTGTTCATATGACATTAAAATTGGGTATTTTAAATAAGCTTGATCGTAAAACGGGCTATGTTCATAGAGCCAATTTAAGCGCGCCTCAGGATCTGTAGCAAATGCTTTATCTAGCTTCAGTTTTTTATTAAATGCATCTGCTAATTTCGGATCATCGCTGAGCATTTTCTCAGCGAATGGGAGCAATGCGTAATTTTCCATATACTCTGTTCGCTGAAAAATCGTATTAAATTCACCCCATGCAAAAAAAGAGTCAGGTGCTTCTGGATGCAATAAATGCACAGCTAACTCGCCTGCTTTTTGTTGGGTACTGACTTCAAACCAACCATCTAAATCGACATTCGTGGCCGGTTCATAGTTAAAACGTGCCGACACTCTAAATCGCCCTTCAAATGGTGCTTTATCAAAGCTATATTGCGCCACTTTTGCCATTTTTAACGGCTGAGTATTGGCGCCACTGAGTTTATTAATTGATACCCCATGTAAAGCAAGCTTTTCGATAATATCGGTATACACTGGCGGGATAAAAAACGATTTAGGGACTTCAACCGTGTGCTGTACTTCTTTTTGCCAAAAAATAGGCAGCTTGTCATAATCTTGCTTTTTACCTATATAACTTACTTCTTGCTGATTTGATAATGCATTCATATTCTTAGAATAAGCAATGCCTTTAAATTTGATATGATCAGCTTGCTCAGCGTAACCACGTTTAACAATTAATTGCTTAGGCACAAATTGCTGTTCTTTTTTTACCGCATTGGCGAGTTTATCTTTATGGGTTGCTAACGCTTCAATAGCACCATCTATAAACACATAAGTCCCTAGCACGCGTTGCTTATAGGGTTTTAAAGAATGGTTTTCGACTAAAATAGTTGGCAATGACCTTAAATCACCCCAGCCATTAGAAAAACGAGGCGTCGCCACCCAACCTGCTAAACCTGATTTAAATTCTTGTTTATCCATAACAAACACTAAAGGGCCAGGGATATGTCCTTGCTCAGTTAAGGTTTGATCAATAACAGGTTTAAAGTAACGGTTGAGTGCATCCGAAATAGCGGGCGACTCGCTAGCAAATACTGGGTTATAGCCGTAGGTGACATCATATTGGTAATCGGCCCCATCAGTCACATGCACGTCTATATATAAATTAGGATTATAATCGTTAATGACTGCAAGTACGCTTTTAACCTCGGGGGTATCTAATTTAGTGAAATCACGATTTAAATTAAGGTTATTAGCATTTGTTCTAAAACCCATTTTTACTGGGCCGCGCTGATTGATTCGATTAAATGCACTACTGCGTTCATGCCCATCGACATTAAGAATGGGAATAAATAAAATATTTACCTTTTTTAATATATCGCGACGTTTACCCGTGGCAATATCTCTAAGCAACATAAACATTGCATCTTTACCATCAATCTCACCGGCGTGAATACCAGCCTGAATAAGCACAGTTGGTTTAGTGCTGTTAGCCATTTGCCCAGCATCAAAAAAGCCTTGTTCGCTGGCAATCAACATTTTTATTGCACGTTTACTATTACTATAGCCAATCGTTTTTGATTTAAATTGAGTGGGATTAGCCGCTACCAACCTATCAACAAATGCCATGGTATCAGCATAATTAGGAGACGAGACTCCTGCAGAAATTTCAAAGTCTGTGGTTAAAGGTCCCTGTTGTTGCAATAGCGATGTGCTCGCACCTTCCCATGGTAATAATGGCGGTAAATGACTGTTATTCGCCATACTTGCAGATAAAACCAATAAACTTATAAACATATACTTCTCTAGCAAACGCATTAATTAAAAAAATTATAGCAATTAAAGCTTTTTAGATGCCAAAACTGCGGTAGTTCAACAAAAAAATGCAGCCAATTGCAGTTTCCTTTGATTATTTGCTCAAGCCCTAGTCAAGTACTGATAAAAACATAATTAATATCAACCTTAAGAGCAACAATGAACATGCCTAAAATTCTGGTTTAGCTAATTTAAGTTAAATGGATACACGGAACTAAAAGGTATGACATAGCTAAAGCAGTAAATAGCAGGCACAAAAAAAGGAGCCATAGGCTCCTTTTCAATACTTATACAAAAACTTAAGCTGCCGCTAGGCCTTCTTTTGCTTTTGCTACAAGCGCTGCGAATGCAACTTGGTCGTAAACAGCGATATCTGCAAGGATCTTACGATCGATTTCTACAGATGTCTTTTTAAGACCATTGATAAAACGGCTGTAAGACAGACCATTTTGACGTGAAGCAGCATTGATACGTGCAATCCATAATTGACGGAAAGTACGTTTCTTAGCACGGCGGTCACGGTAAGCGTATTGACCCGCTTTAGTAACAGCCTGGAAAGCTACGCGGTAAACACGTGAACGTGCTCCGTAGTAACCTTTCGCTTGTTTTAAAACTTTTTTGTGACGTGCACGTGCGACAACGCCGCGTTTAACTCTTGCCATTTCTAAAAACCCCTATTAAGCGAATGGTAACATACGTGAAACTAGACCATGGTCATTTTTATGAACCATCATCTTAGGACGTAGGTGTAACTTACGCTTAGAAGTTTTCTTAGTCAGAATGTGACGAAGATGCGCTTGTTTACGCTTGAAACCGCCAGAAGCAGTCTTTTTGAAACGCTTAGCTGCGCCTCTGTGACTTTTTAGCTTGTAAGCCATTGCAATAACTCCAATTGTATTGCTTTAAAATTAGTAAGAAGGCGTGAGATATATTGCTATAGCTCCACTTTAAAGGCCTAACTTACTGCTATGTTCCGGTGAAAACCCGATATAAATACCGCAATTTTACTTTAAAACCGGTTAACTCAGGTGGACATTTTCATATCACTTGCAAACCTGAGCTAAATTCGGTGCGTATTATCGCCTAATTATTACTTTTTAGCAACCGGCGCCATCATCATAACCATTTGACGGCCTTCAACACGATTTGGGAAAGATTCAACAACTGCTAATTCTTCTAAATCGGTTTTAATACGGTTTAATAATTCGATACCAATTTCTTGGTGAGCCATTTCACGACCACGGAAGCGGATAGTTATCTTAGCTTTATCGCCAGCTTCTAAGAACTTGCGTAAGTTGCGTAGCTTAACCTGATAATCACCTTCATCCGTACCTGGACGGAATTTGATTTCTTTAATCTGGATCTGCTTTTGCTTCTTCTTCTGCTCTTTTAGTTCTTTGCTTTTTTCAAAGATGAACTTACCGTAATCCATAACCTTACAAACAGGCGGCTCAGCATTTGGACTGATCTCTACAAGATCAACACCCGCTGCATCAGCCATAGCTTGCGCGTCTTTTAATGACTGAATTCCAGCTTGTTCGCCGTCGATGTCGATTAAACGAACTTCTTGCGCTGTAATTTCTTCGTTAATACGATTTTTTTGAGCTGTTTGTTGCCCTTTCTTGCCGCCTCTAATAGTACGTTCCTCCAAGAATATCAATAATATAAGCGTGTAGCTGGCTATTTTTGCTTGCCCTACACGCTCGATTTTTACTGTCGATTTTTGATTTCTTCACTGATTTTAGCTACAAAATCATCGACATTAAATTTGCCTAGGTCTTCACCTGTGCGAGTTCGTACTGCTACTTCTTGTTGCTCAACTTCTTTGTCGCCAACAACCAATAAGTAAGGAATACGCTTAAGTGTATGCTCACGGATTTTAAAGCCAATCTTCTCATTTCTCAAGTCAGCAGCGGCTCTAATTCCAAGTTTATTTAATTTTTGTACAATTTCCTGAACATACGGTGCTTGTTTATCGGTGATATTCATAATCACCACTTGCTTAGGCGCAAGCCACGTTGGGAATAAACCAGCATACTCTTCTGTTAAAATACCGATAAAGCGCTCAATAGACCCTAATATAGCGCGGTGTATCATAACAGGTGTACGTCGTTCGTTATTTTCAGCCACATATGTTGCGCCTAAACGACCAGGTAATGCAAAGTCTAGTTGCACTGTACCACACTGCCACGCTCTGTCTAAGCAATCGTACAAAGTAAATTCAATTTTAGGACCATAAAACGCCCCTTCACCTGGTAGGTAATCAAATTCAATGTCATTTGCCTTAAGTGCATCAGCAAGTGCAAGCTCAGCTTTGTCCCACATTTCATCTTCGCCAATACGTTGCTCTGGACGAGTTGAAAGTTTAACTACAATTTTTTCAAAGCCGAATGTTTCATACGTATCGTAAACCATTTTAATACAGGCCGATACTTCATCCATGATTTGCTCTTCAGTACAGAATACATGCGCATCATCTTGGGTAAAGCCACGCACACGCATTAAACCGTGAAGTGCGCCTGATGGCTCATTACGGTGACAACAACCAAACTCAGCCATACGCAGTGGTAAATCACGGTATGATTTTAAACCTTGGTTAAATATTTGTACGTGACCAGGACAGTTCATTGGCTTGATTGCGTATTCACGCTTTTCAGATTCCGTGGTAAACATGGCTTCTGAATATTTTTCCCAGTGACCTGATTTTTCCCATAACGAACGGTCCATCATCATTGGACCTTTTACTTCTTCGTATTGGTACTCACGTAATTTTTCACGCACAAATTCTTCTAATTCACGGTAAATGCTCCAACCATCGTTGTGCCAAAATACCATGCCTGGCGCTTCTTCTTGCCAGTGCCATAAATCAAGTGCTTTACCAATACGACGGTGATCACGTTTTTCAGCTTCTTCTAAACGCTTTAAGTACGCTTTAAGTTGCTTTTTATCGCCCCACGCTGTGCCGTAAATACGCTGCAGCATTTTATTTTCAGAATCACCACGCCAGTATGCACCTGCTACCTTCATAATTTTGAAGTTTTGACAGAATTTCATGTTAGGAACATGTGGTCCACGACACATATCTACGTATTCTTCGTGGTGGTATAAACCTGGGCGATCATCTTGAGCAATATTTTCGTCAAGAATTTCTATTTTGTATGTTTCGCCACGCGCCGCAAACGTATCGCGTGCTTCTTGCCAGCTAACGGTTTTTTTCACTACATCGTAGTTTGTTTTTGCAAGCTGTAACATACGCTTTTCAATAGCATCAAGATCATCTTGAGATAACGAATGTTCCATATCAATATCATAGTAAAAACCGTTATCGATAGTAGGACCAATCGCCATTTTAGCGTCTGGGAAAAGTTGCTTAACTGCATGACCAATTAGGTGGGCACAAGAATGGCGAATAATCTCTAAACCATCATCATCTTTTGCTGTAATAATTTCAAGACGAGAGTCGGCTGAAATTAAATCACATGCATCCACGCGTTCGCCATTCACACGACCAGCAATGGTTGCTTTAGCAAGACCAGGGCCGATATCGTTTGCAACATCAAGCGTGCTTACAGGGTTTTCAAAACTACGCTGACTACCGTCAGGGAGAGTAATAACTGGCATTATAAATCCTTACATACAGTGGTGACACCTACAATGTATCACGTGTATTTTTTAATTAATTAAATGAGAATGACTCGACAACGCTTTTACGAATAAGCATTGACTATTTTTCGCCGTCAAAGGCTAATGTAGATGCTGAGTCTGCTCAACTACAAAAAAGATATTGTCGCGTGCTGTAGCGTTAATTACAAGTTTTAAGCTACTAAAAACCACGCATTTTTAACATAAATGTGCAATTAATAACTTTTCTTCAGTCACGCCGCATCAAATTAACGTAAAGCACTATATTAAAGCAGCACACAAAGTGCTTAAACTCGCATTTTAATGCGTGTTGCGTATAATAACCGGTAATTAAGTTATAGTAGAGATTAACAATGAGAACATGTGGTGTAGAAATTACCGGTAGCGATGTACTACTTTGTATTTTAAGTAAAGATAACGACGTTTTTGATATTCGTGACGTGCGCCAAACACGCTTTACCTTAGGTAACGGTAACGACACTGAAATAATGCGTAAATTTCAATTTGATTTTGCAAAGCTGATGCAAGATTACCAAATTGATTCTGTTGCCATTCGCGAACGCCAGCCTAAAGGTAAATTTGCAGGTAGCGCTAAAGGGTTCAAAATGGAAACGGCTATTCAATTAATCGACAACCTCGATGTTCGCGTGTTTTCAACAACTGAAATAAAAGAGCAAGTAAAACGCAACCCAATCCCTATCGCGTTCGAAGACACTGGTCTTAAAAAATATCAAGAAAATGCATTCGTTAATGCTTACGTTTATATCATGAAAAAAACCTACCGCAGCGACGAAATGTAATACCAATTGCATCCTTGTGAAAACGCGTAATAGCTCAATATTACGCGTTTTTTTATGTCTAAATTTTCAAATAAAAGTGTAAGACATTAGTCTAACCCTCTTCCCTTTGTCGACAATTCATGTTTATTTAATCAACAAGCCTTGGATAGATAAAAACATGGAGAATGTCATGAAAGCGACACAAACAGTGCATAAAGAAGTAGAACAAATAAACACTATACCGCTATCAAATAGTTATTTTAAGGGGATTCAAAGCATACCGCTAATAGAGCAAACTATTGGAGAATACCTTGATTCAATTGTCGACAATAACCCAGAGGCATTGGCAGTTGTTGTTGCTCACCAAAATATTCGCTTAAACTACAAGGAGTTTCAGCAGCAGATTGATCAGCTTGCTATGGGGTTGTTGGCATTAGGGGTTAAATCAGGTGACAGGGTCGGTATTTGGTCACCCAATAATATACAATGGTGCTTAACTCAATTTGCAACGGCTAAAATCGGCGCAATCATGGTGTGTATTAACCCAGCTTACCGCCCCAGTGAACTGCAATATGCACTTAATAGTGTTGAATGTTCCACGCTTATTACTGCCACAGCGTTTAAGGGCAGTCACTACGTTAATATGCTACAAAGTTTAGCCCCAGAGCTAGATAGTTGCCAAAAAGGGGAATTAAAAGCCGCTAAACTCCCTTCATTAAAAAATGTAATTTGTATAGGTGATGAGCCAGTAAATGGTATGTTTTCGTTTAATGAAGTACTCGCCATGCCCACAGACGCTCACAAGTTTGAACTTCAAGCAGTGGCAAAAACTCTAAATTGTAATCAAGACATTAATATTCAATTTACTTCAGGTACCACAGGGAATCCTAAAGGGGCTACGCTAACGCATAAAAACATTCTTAATAATGCACTGCTTGTTGCCCAAGCAATGCATTTTACTGAACATGATAAGCTGTGTATCCCTGTACCACTTTATCATTGCTTTGGCATGGTTTTAGGCAGCTTATTGTGCGTAAGTAAAGGCGCTGCAGCTATTTATCCAAGTGATTCTTTCGATCCAAAAACCACATTAGACGTGGTCCAACAAGAAAAATGTACCGGGCTTCATGGCGTGCCTACCATGTTTATAAGCGAATTAGAACTTAATAACTTTAGTGATTATGATTTAAGTACATTACGAACCGGCGTTATGGCAGGCTCAACCTGCCCCGAACAAGTTATGCGTAAAGTACAAACACTAATGAATATGAACCAAGTCGTTATAGCCTATGGACAAACAGAGTGTAGCCCAATCAACAATATCACTGAAACCGACTCATCAATTGAGCGTCAAGTCACCACTGTAGGACGAGCGCTTGCGCACACTGAAGTAAAGATTATTGATGAGGTGGGAGAAGTTCAAAAAATAGGCCAACCAGGTGAAGTCTGTAGCCGTGGTGCCGGTATTATGCGCTGCTATTGGAACGATGAAGAAAAAACCAAAGCTACTATCGATAATCAAGGTTGGTTACATTCTGGCGATTTAGGGGTAATGGACAGTGAAGGCTTTGTCAGTATTGTTGGCAGAATTAAAGACATGATTATTCGCGGCGGAGAAAATATATATCCCCGTGAGATTGAGGAAGTTTTATACACCTACCCAGGGATACAAGATGCGGCAATTTTTGGTATTACCGATGAAAAGTTTGGCGAAGAAGTGTGTGCCTGGATCCAGCCTAAAGAAGGTGAAGTGCTTGATGAGCAAGCAATTCGATTATTTTTAAAAGACAAACTCGCCTACTTTAAACAGCCTAAATATATTCGCTTTGTTGAACATTACCCGATGACGGTAACCGGAAAATTGCAAAAATTTAAAATGCGCGAACAAATGCAAGAAGAGCTCGCCGAATCTGCATTTTCATAAGCTGGTTAAATGCAAAGCACTATCAGCTTAGTGCTTTGCATTGTCTTACTCAATTTCAGGCTGTTTAGGAACAACAAAGTCAGTAATACTTATATTTCGTCCAGCATTTTTAGCTTTATAAACCCCTACATCAGCTGTTGCCAACAATGATTTAATTGAAGGTCTATATATAGTGTATTTATCAATTGCAATACCAGCAGAGACAGTAATACGGTTAAAGGGTGAATACTGATGCGCAATCGGATCGTCTGCAAAGCGTTTAGGTAAGTCACTCAACCAATCTAACTCATTCGCCTGTAATGTTTTTACCAATATAAATTCTTCACCACCAAAACGCACCACAATATCAGCGTCACAATGTTTTAGTCGATTTGCGACTGCTATTAGTACGTTATCTCCCTCTAAGTGGCCGTAGTTATCGTTATAATTTTTAAAATAGTCGACATCAATCATGGCTAACCCTAAATATTGTGATGGCGCTAACTTGTTAATTAATGCTTTACAGCGTCTATCAAAACTATGCCGATTATGCATACCTGTTAATTGATCGGTATTGGCTTTTTCAGTTTCAAATAATTCCGCTTTATATTGCTTTCTTAATAGGGTATCCAGTTGATATTGCACTATGGCCAATACAATAACTATGCTGAAATAAAAATAAAGTGTCCACGCAATCGAAGTAGAAGAAAAAAGCTCAATAAATATCAGGGCAATGCCAATTATTGACCATAAAACCAGTTTATGTCCTAAGTGCAGCATCGGTATGGCTATAAATGCAGCAGCTACAAGCATAGGTCCACCCTCTTTTAATTCACTATAGCGTTGCACATATTCCCAAAAGAAATAACTAAATAAAAAACAAAATAAAACCGCATAACTGAAAAAGCGCGAATGCAAGTACTCTGAACTTAATGTTCTATTTACAATAATGAGGACTATCGATAACAACACCATAGTTACGCGTAAAATTGTTATGGTTGAATTGGCAGGCTCTTGTTGATTAAGCCAAGACATAAAAATAAAAGACAATAAAAACAGTGTTACTAGATAGAGTGATGCATCAGCAAGACGCATTGAGCTTTTATTGAGTTGATTTTGGAAGTTGTGCTCTGTTGCACTTGAAAAATAAAAAATTGCGGGAATAAGACGCACCGGCACTCTCCTTAATAAGCTCACTTATCCTTATCCACACTATAGTTTATTGTTATTAATTAGCGAGTTAAATTTACCTTATTAAATAATATTACACATTACTTTTGCTATATCCTGAACAATGCCTGCTCAAGATATAGATAAAAATTATTGGGTTCACTAATAAATAGCCGAGGCGTCGCTATACAACGCCCTGTTCAATCATTGCATCTGCTACACGTCTAAATCCAGCAATATTTGCACCAAGTAACAAGTTACCGGGTTGATTAAATTCTTTTGCGGTATCGTTAGCTGTAGTGAAAATATCTTTCATTATTTGCTTTAACTTTTCATCTACTTGCTCAAATGTCCAGCTTTGCATACTGGCATTTTGTGCCATTTCTAATTGGCTCGTTGCCACCCCACCTGCATTTGCTGCTTTGCCAGGTCCATAAGCAATTTTTGCTTCTATGAAACAATCAATCGCTTCTTTGGTTGAAGGCATATTTGCTCCTTCACTGACTAAAGTACAGCCATTTTCAAGTAGTGCTTTTGCATCCGCTTGGGTTAATTCATTTTGTGTAGCACAAGGAAAAGCCGCATCCGCACTGTAACGCCATACCGCATGACCATCTTGAGGGTACTCATCGCGAGGCGTATACTTGGCATGAGGATGAGTATCTAGGTAGTCACTTAAGCATCCTCGTGAGTGCTCTTTTAATTGCTTAATAAGTTTTAAGTCAATGCCACTCTCATCGTACAAAGTGCCTTTTGAGTCACTACAGGCAATAGGCGTAGCCCCTAGTTGATATAATTTTTCCATGGCATAAATTGCCACATTGCCTGAGCCTGAAATTAAACAGCGTTTTCCTGATAAGCTGTCATCACGATCTTCAAGCATATAGTTAGCAAAATACACTGCGCCATAACCCGTTGCTTCTTTGCGAGCTAGCGATCCGCCCCAAAGTAAACTTTTACCGGTTAGTACGCCTTCATAGCGCCCTGTTAAGCGTTTGTATTGGCCAAACATATAACCAATTTCTCTCGCCCCTACGCCAATATCCCCTGCAGGTACATCGGTTGTAGGGCCGATATGGCGATATAACTCGGTCATAAACGATTGGCAAAAACGCATTATCTCGCCATCAGAGCGTCCTTTAGGATCAAAATTAGCGCCTCCTTTACCGCCGCCTATAGGCAAACCGGTCAGTGCATTTTTAAAAATTTGTTCAAAGCCTAAAAATTTTATGATGCTGGCATTTACACTTGGATGAAAACGTAGGCCGCCTTTGTAAGGGCCCAGCGCCGAATTAAATTCGATACGGTAGCCTTTATTGACTTGAATATTGCCCTCGTCATCAACCCAAGGCACGCGAAACATTAACTGACGCTCTGGCTCTACCATTCTTTGAATAATTGCTTGTTGTTGGTAATGACTGGTTTGCGCAAATATTGGCTCTAGCGAGTCTAGCACTTCTTCTACTGCTTGATAAAATTCACATTGCGCAGGGCTCGTCTGCTTTAATTGCGCAATTGTTCTGTGTATATAATTCATATTTATTCTTCCATGTGGGTATTTTTAAATTCGAAACAGGAAAAATGATCAATGTTATTGTTAGTAGAGAAATTGATTATGCGATCATTATTTTTACACTTTAACATCATAAATAAACGGGATGCACGTGTTTGATGTTGAATTAAATTGTTGTTTCTTTTGTATAAAAACCCATTAATAAAGAATTTGTATGCTAAAAACGCCAGTTTTAATGAATAACACGTTAAAAGTATTAAAAAAATAGTAAAACAAAATACGACTCTACGTTTTTACGAGAGCGACAACATAAAATGCTTTATAAGACTGAAGTTGTAGAAGGATAAGACTAATAATAGCGTAGATTTTAGTGAGTTCGTTTAAGAGGTTTAAATGGAGGTTGCTAATCAACCTCTATAAAATGCATTAAGCTTTTTCGCCATCTGGGCGAAAAGTACGCTGCACACCAGTTAAAAATAAACGTAAAACTTGATCGTTACACACACGGTAATGTTTGTTTTCAACTTTACGTGAAAATGCACTAAGTTCATGCTTACTTAAATCAAAATCAACTAAGGCTAGTGTGGCAATCACGTCTTCTGCTTTCATATTTAAAGCAATACGTAATTTCATAAAAATAATATTATTGTTTAATTTAGTCTCTGGGATTGGCTGCTCACCATCACGTTTACCGCGCTTAGTATTTATAAAGCCATTTAAAAATACCGCAAATTCAGTGTCACTTATTGGGGTGTAACCCTGCTCGCCCTCTTTAGTTAACCATGCAATCACCTGCTCTGTGCTGACGCTGTGCTCTGCAGCGGCGAACACGTCAACCATTGCTGAATCGGTTAAATCGAAGGTGTAGCGAATACGGCGTAAAATATCGTTATGTGTCAAAGTAAATCCCAGGTAAATAAGTGCTCAGCAAACAAAAGCTGTTTAATAGCGGCGCAGTTTATCAGAGTTACACGTAGCGCCCTATTAAATACTGTGTTTAATTACCCAATACTTTTGCCGGATCAACACGTGTTGCTTGCCATGCTGGATACAGCGTCGCCAATATTGCAAGCACAAAGGTGGCAATAACAGTTAACACTATATCTTGCCAAACTAATTTACTCGGTAAGAATTCGATAAAATACACACCTTCTAGCGGATTTTCACCCAGCAATAAACTCAGCCAAGTAAAGAGCTCACTAATATTGATTGCTAGAATGACTCCAATAATAGAGCCTAAAACTACGCCAACAAATGCTTGAGTTAAGCCTTGCATTACAAAAGTAGCCAATATAGTACTGTCTTTGGCACCCATGGTTTTTAAAATGGCAATATTGCCTTCTTTTTCGCGCACTTCCATCACTAATGACGAAACAATGTTAAAACTGGCGACTGCAATAATTAAAAACACCACAATATAAACAATCGTGCGCACCATTTGAATGTCTTGATACAAGCTGCCTTGGGTTCTAAACCAACTCGATATATACACATAATCAGTGACTGTTTGCCCTACTCTCAGCGCTATTTGGTGCGCTGCAAACACATCATCAACTCGTAAACGTAAGCCGGTTACTTGGCTTTGATCGTAACCTAAGGTTTGTTGTGCTTTGCTAAGGTGAATAAACGCGGCACTGCTATCAATAGGACCGCCCATTTCTATAACGCCTGCGAGTGTCAATGTGACCCGTTTTGGCGCAAGTAATGATTGCCCTTTTTCACTAATTTGGGGGATCAATAAAGTGACATTGTCGCCTATTGATATATTAAGTTGAGTGACAATTTGCTTGCCTAAAATAACATCCTCAAGTGCTAGCTGACTGACTAATTTACCTTGTGTAAATTGGTTAACCGCTGATACGTCACTCTCTAGCGAAGGCTCAACACCACGTATTTCAACTGCTTTTAATTGACTTTTAAATTGCGCCATACCATTTACTGCTATAAATGGGGCTGCTCCTGTTACTTGTGGTTGCTGTTTTAATTTTTCGACTTTGCTGGGCCAATCAGCAATCGGCCTGCTTGGTGCTACATATTCAACTTGTGGCACTACACTTAATAAACGATGAACCAATTGTTGTTCAAAACCATTGATCACCGATAACGCCACAATTAAAACGGCAACACCAAGTAAAATACCAATAGTAGATGCCTTAGCAATAAAACTAACAAACGCGTTTTTTTCATCTTTATGGCCTGAATAGGCTCTGAAACGTTTACTTATAAAGGCACTAAGCAACATGGTTTGACTCTTTTATTGATAATTTACCATCATCTAAATACGCTATTTTACCCAGCTTGTCGGCAAGTTCTAAATCATGAGTCACCACCACAAAACTGGTGTTTAAACTTTTATTTAGCTGGTTAATTAAATCGTAAATTTTAATCGCGTTTTGCTTATCTAAATTACCCGTTGGCTCATCTGCAAGAACCAGTGCAGGCTCAGTCACTAAAGCACGCGCTATGGCAACACGTTGGCGTTCGCCACCAGAAAGTGCCGACGGTTTATGGCTACTTCTGTGCGCAAGGCCGACTTTATCGAGCATGTCGAGAGCTTTTACATTTGCTTCTTTGGCACTCAAGCCTTTTATTAACAGTGGCATAGCAACATTTTCAACCGCACTAAATTCCATTAATAAATGATGAAATTGGTAAATAAACCCTAAGTTTTGATTTCTAAACGCGGCTTGTTGGCTGCGAGAAAGTTTAGCCACATCTTGGTTTTTGATTTTTGCACTGCCAGAACTGGCGGTATCTAAGGTACCCAGAATATGCAATAAGGTACTTTTACCTGAACCTGAGCTACCTACAATAGCTAGCATTTCACCTTGGGTTAGGGCTAAATCAACCCCTTTTAATACCTCAACTTGGTTTTGCCCGTCTTGGTACACTTTACTTATTTGTTCACAACTAATTACTAAATCATTCATAACGTAATACCTCGGCTGGGTTTACTTTAGCGGCCTGGCGCGCAGGATATAAAGTCGCTAAAAAGCTCATTGCTAAGCTTAAAAGCGCAATCACACTTAAGCTAAGCGCATCAAATTTGACCGGCAGTGAAATCCCCGATAATAAATTTAAGCCAACCAACGCCAGCAGTTCATTAATATATAAGCTAAATAAAATACCTAAAGAGGCACCTACTGCCGTACCAATCACACCGTTATATAAACCTTGAACCATAAATACAGTTTGTACTTGGCTTGGCGTTAGCCCTAGTGTTTGCAGTATCGCAACTTCGCTTTGTTTTTCACTCACCATCATGGTGAGCGCCGACACAATATTGAACACCGCCACCAGCACGATTAAGCCCAATAACATAGACATAATGCGTTTCTCCATCGCCACAGCGGCAAATAAAGTGCCTTGGCTACTGCGCCAATCGGTGTATTTAAAATTCTTCAGAATAAGTTGGCTGTCTTGAATAAATTCATCAAGTGCAAATGGCTCATGCAGTGACACACTTAAATTAGGGGGTGTAGAGCTACTTTGCTTTAATACTCGTTGCAATGACACACCACTAGTAAATGCCAATCCCATGTCAATTTCTGAACCAGTTTCGTAAATAGCAGCAATTTTGAATAAACGCTGGCTAGGAACACGACCAAGGGGTGTATAAGTTGACGCATTGGGCATAATAACGCGCAGTTTATCGCCCAAGCTAACGCCGAGTTTACGGCTTAGATAACGGCTAATAGCAATGTGATAATTATTATTTAATACACTTTGCCAATTCCCCTGCACTACTTTGTCAGTGATTTTATAAAGCGAGCCATCATTATCATAGAGCCCTTGCAGCAGCACACCATGCAGGTCTTTATTTGTTTGTAGTATAGCTTCACCATGGCGGTATAAACTAACATGATCAACATACGGTGATTGCTCAAGATCGGCTTTAAGAGTATTCATTTGCACTTTAGAGTGTTGTTTTGCCTGCACTTCAACGTGTGGAATGAGTCCGAGCATATTCGTTTTCAGGCTGCTTTCAAAACCGTTCATGACACTACTTACTGTAAAGAGCGCCATTAAACCAATCGCTATACCTGCAATAGAAAAAAAAGAAATAAACGAAATAAACGCATTGCCTTTGGAAGAGCGACTATATCTAAGTCCGATAAACAGGCTAACAGGTTGAAACATATTAATTAAAACATTAATGCTAAAAGTGTGGCTTTATAGTAGCACGAACTCAGCGCAATTGAATATCACCATAAATGTAAGAAATAATTTATAAATCTTATACTTGGCTATATTATAAGCAAATCACTAAGCCAAGCTAAACTTTTAATCCTGTTACTAGATAATCAAGTAATACCCGTACATTAGTAGCAACAAATTGCCGAGGAGGATAGAGCCCCCACACACCCTCTTGCTGAGGTTGATAAGCTGTTAATATTGGTACTAACTGCCCTGTTTTTATCTCATTCTCTATGTAGTAATCCGGCAACTGAACAATACCCAACCCTTTTTTAGCGCCGTCAACCAGTGCCCAACCGCTATTGCAATGCAACCTCCCTGCTACTTTAATATGTTTGTCACGACCGTTTTCATTTACTCGCCAATAACTACTGTTACCAATTAAGCATTGATGCTGGTTAAGTTCACCTAACGTATGGGGTTCGCCAAAACGCGCTAAATAGCTTGGTGCAGCACACATAATAAATCGCCGAGAGCTCAAGCGTCGCGCTTTTAAACTCGAATCTTTTAAATGGCCTAATCGAATGGCTAAATCAAAGCCGCCCTCCAGCAAGTTTTCTTGCTCGTTAGAGAGCGTTGCGATTACTTCTATCTCGGGGTGATCATGCATAAACGAATGCACTATCGGCATAATAAAACTTTCACCATACATAACCGGTGCGGTTAATTTAATTTTACCTTTAGGGGATGTTTGCACAGACGCGAGCCCCTGAGTGGCTTCATCCATAGCGTGTTGTAAATGTTTTACTTGGTGTAAAAACTGCTCACCTTCTTTGGTTAATACCACCTTTCGGGTCGTACGCGTTAAAAGTTGGGTATTTAACCGTTGCTCAAGCTTAGTAACATGGCGGCTAATATGGGCAACCGATAGACCCAACGTCTGTGCAGCTTGAGTGAAACTTCCCTCTTCGCCAACAGCAATAAACTCATCAATCCCTTCCCAACGCATTATTATTACCATACTGTAAAAGTGTTTTATTAATTTAGAGATTATCATTGTTATAGAAATAAATACAATAGGCACATCACCCAAACAGTTTGGGTCTACAATTGATATTCAAACCACTACAAAGGATATACACATGTCTGAATTTATAAAATCAAAAGCAGCGATTGCCTGGGGCCCTAATCAGCCTTTAAGCGTTGAAGAAGTTGACGTGATGATGCCTAAAAAAGGCGAAGTGATGGTAAAAATCACTGCCACAGGTGTATGCCATACAGATGCTTTTACTTTATCAGGTGAAGATCCTGAAGGCATTTTCCCCGCTATTTTAGGCCATGAAGGTGCCGGGGTGGTTTACGCTGTGGGCGAAGGCGTTACAAGTGTAGAAGTTGGCGATCACGTTATTCCTCTATACACCGCAGAATGTGGTGAATGCAAAATGTGTACTTCAGGTAAAACCAACTTGTGCTCTGCTGTACGCGAAACACAAGGCAAAGGCTTAATGCCAGATGGCACAACGCGATTTTTCAAAGACGGCCAACCAATTTATCACTATATGGGGACGTCGACCTTTTCTGAATACACAGTACTTCCTGAAATCTCGCTAGCTAAAGTAAATAAAGAAGCCTCTTTAGAGGAAATTTGCTTATTGGGCTGCGGTGTCACTACCGGTATGGGCGCTGTAACAAATACGGCAAAAGTAACAGCGGGCGATACGGTGGCAATTTTTGGTCTAGGTGGCATTGGTTTGTCGGCCATTATTGGCGCCAAAATGGCTGGTGCAAGCCGTATTATTGGTATTGATATTAACACCTCTAAGTTTGATCTTGCGACTAAACTCGGTGCTACCGACTTAATTAATCCAAAAGACTTCGACAAGCCAATTCAAGAAGTGATTGTAGAGATGACCGACGGCGGTGTTGATTACTCATTTGAATGTATTGGTAACGTTGATGTAATGCGCTCTGCCCTTGAGTGTTGTCATAAAGGCTGGGGAGAATCTGTAATTATTGGTGTAGCTGGTGCTGGCCAAGAAATTTCAACTCGCCCGTTCCAACTTGTTACTGGCCGTGTATGGCGTGGTAGCGCATTTGGAGGCGTTAAAGGTCGTTCGCAACTTCCTGATATTGTAGAGCGTTACATGGCGGGTGAATTCGCCCTTAATGATTTTATTACCCACACCATGAGCCTTGAAGAAATTAACGATGCATTTGATTTAATGCACGAAGGTAAGAGTATTCGTACTGTTATTCATTACTAATTTCTTTTAATCACCATTACCAGCCGTTGCTATTAAGTAACGGCTTTTAAGGATTGTTATGTTAGAAAATATCTCAACAGCAAAAGTGGCTGGTGGCTGGCATAAGCAGTATAGCCATACTTCCTCAAGCACCCATTGCAGCATGCGTTTTGCGGTATTTTTACCACCAGGCGCCAGTGAAAAAAATAAAGTACCAGTACTTTATTGGTTATCAGGATTAACCTGTACCGATGAAAACTTTATGCAAAAAGCAGGCGCGTTTAAAAAAGCGGCAGAGCTAGGCATCGCTATTGTCGCACCTGATACCAGTCCGCGTGGTGAAAACGTTCCTAATGAAGATAGCTACGATTTTGCCCAAGGTGCAGGGTTTTACGTCAATGCAACGCAGGCACCTTACAATACTCATTTTAATATGTACGATTATGTGGTGAAGGAACTACCTGCATTAATAGAGCAACATTTTCCAGTAACAACTAAAAAAGCAATTTCTGGGCATTCTATGGGTGGCCACGGCGCATTAATAATTGCCCTTAAAAATCCTAAAGCTTATACCAGCGCTACAGCATTTAGCCCAATTGTAAACCCGATAGATTGTCCTTGGGGTGTTAAAGCCTTTACTGGCTACTTAGGTACTGATAAATCAGTCTGGGCAGAATATGATAGCTGCGAATTAATGCAACAAGCCAAACAAGCTGATTATTTACCTATGTTGGTTAGCCAAGGTGATGCAGATAACTTTTTAGATGAGCAACTTAAGCCACAAAAGTTAGTAACTGTAGCTACACAGAAAGGCTATCCGTTAACACTCGAAATGCAAGCTGGTTACGACCATAGTTACTATTTCATTAGTAGTTTTATAGACCAACACTTATTATTTCATCATCAGTTTTTAACTGCTTAGATTCATTACTGTGTAGAGTAGATTTATCTACTTCTACACATTCTTTAAGATTTTTTGTGACCTGCCTGCATTTTCTAATGGTGCCGTCATCTCCTTTTACTAAACTAAATACTGCAGAGTCTATTTTTAAACCTAGCTCTGCAAAAGAAAATCCGTCCTTATCAACGGGAACTGGCTCAAATGGATTTTCATAAGGAGTAGACCGAGCTGGATTTTTCATCCGCTGATTTTCTTGTGCATTTGAGGCTGCTTGTCCATCCAACATAACGCCAAAAAATGTACAGCCATTAAGCATCAGCAATAGTGATAAAAAAAATATTTTTTTCATGTTTAACCCTTTAGTAGCTTCAACTTTAACTATTTAGTTAATAGAGTAACTCCATTAAAAAAGTAAAACTGTAAAAATCTGTTAGTAAGTGAAAATTGTTTACAACATAATTTATACTAAAGTATTTTATTATCACTCTCGCAAAATGATATAATATAACATATAATTAAACTCGTTTTTTCATCCATACCAAAGCATATTTATGTCATTACCTTTATCTCAAAATCGTTTACACCATATAGACTTACTCCGAGGTCTTATCATTATATTTATGGTGATTGATCACGGCATGTATTATTGTCTAAATTATTCAGTGACCGATCCCATGACCATACCAGGAACAGATGCGCTTACTTTTTTCACTCGTTTTATATCGCACTTTTGTGCGCCATTATTTGTATTTTTAGCGGGCCTTTCAGCTGCGATAACCGAGCATAAATACACTTCCACGCAAGCTTTTTCAAAAAGTTTAATTATACGTGGACTAGTCCTTATATTATTTGAATTTACTATTGTGTCGTGGTCTTGGAGCTTTAATCCACTGTTTCCAATGTTATACGCTCAGGTTATTTGGGCGATAGGTTGGGGATTTATTATTCTAGGGCTTTTACGCTTAATCGGTCTGTATGCAATTTTTGCCATGGGCTTAATTTTAGTATTTGGCCACAACTTATTTGATGCCGTCAACTTTGAGCCAAATACAATCGCAAATACGATATGGTCTGTTTTACATCAGAAAAATGTACTCGAACTTCCTTTTAACTTTAAAATTAGAACCACCTACCCCGTAGCTCCTATTGTTGGGTTAATGGCGTTAGCCTATTGTGCAGGTGTTTATTACAAAGCCAAGCAATACAGTAACCGAGTTATGGATTATGGCTTAATTTTGGGTGTAAGCTGCCTAGTTTTATATACGCTTTTGCGTGGCTTTAATCTTTATGGTGACGCGTCAATATTTACGATTAGTGACTCTTATTTACTCACTATAATGTCATTTTTAAACCCGACCAAATACCCACTTTCCCTGCAGTTTATGTTGTTAACCGTTGGTATAGGCCTAATTATGCTTAAACTATTGAGTAAGCTAAAAAGTGATTTTTCGCCAAAGTTTTTACAAGTATTGGGTAAAACCAGTATGTTCTCGTACTTGGCCCACTTGTATTTACTGCATGCAATAAGTTGGTTACTTCTCCCTGTTTTAGGCTTTAGTTTTTCTGATATGACTTATGGCGAAACACTGGTGGGTTTACCAATTGGATACGGTATGAGCTATGTTGCAACACTGCTATTTATTGCAGTCGTAATTGGCTTAACGGCCGTTCTTGCCAATTATTATTTAGCATGGAAGCAAAAAAATAAACACAGTTTAATTGCTAAGTATATTTAACCTTACTTTCTCCCCACAACTTTATTGTGGGGAGAACACGTTTGAGCTAATTATGGTTAAATGCTAATATTTTAATCCTTATCAAAATAAACATCACCAACTACAAAGTTAAAGCGATTAATCATATTGCGCTTCACTCCAAACTCTTACATAGTCTACAAGCATATTAGCTTTAAAATCATCACTAATATTATTTTCATTACCATCCCAACCACCTACTTGTAACGATAAAATAATGTAAGAAGGTAAACTTCCAACTCTGTCGTCATAGTGCTCCCAAACTTTTTCACCATCTATATACATACCGACAAAACCAGGCTCCCAATGCATGCCATATACATGAAAACCATCAGGGGAATAATTATGATAAAGCTCGCCAGAACTTATTGATTTATGTTGACTACCGTAACCATCCCAATGCAGAGCAGAGATACTGATGTCTTCCCCCCAAATACCTAAACTCTCCATAATATCAAACTCCATTCCCTTATCGAAGGTAGGTGAGGTATCTCCCCAAGTATCTTTAATTAATAGAAGTGGCTCTTGACCAAAATTAGTATCTGCATAATTACCTCCTCGCACAAAAGCATCTTCAGTCGGGGATAAACTTTCTTCATTTACAATTAAAGCAGGCCTATCAGAAATATTATTCGCTTCACTACTAAAAATTTTTATAAGCTGGCTACGCATATAATTGTCAATCAATGCAAAGCTCGCCTCTTTACCAGAGCTTTTTTGCTCTCTTATATAACTGGTAACATCCACTTCAATTATGTTTCCCGTAACCTCTCCATAGCTATGACTAAACCATAAAGGATCAATCTGCGGTTTAGTATTCCAAGTTACAGTATCTTGGGTCCAATCTGTGGAAAGTGTTTTATGCACAGCTATGCTGCTTTGAGTGTTTGCTTCAGAGATTTTAAGTCTTAAGAATGCAGAAGAAATAGTAGTAGATACATCATCAAGATTAAATTTTAATAATGACTGCCTCCTATAAGTATTATTACCATAAATACCTTTGTCAGGTAGTAACCAAAATGCAGGCCAAGCACCATGTACTGAGTCATACTTAATTTTAGCTTCAAAGTAACCATATTTTTGTCTAAATTTACGAAAAGTACTTACCTCAGCGGCTTTATAAAAGTAACGTTTGGTTCCTTGATTTAATGTGTTTTTTTCTGATTCAAACCGCAACATTTCATTTTCAATGCGAATAGTTTCTCGCCCAGCATTACCTGCGATACCACTCATTCCTAAATATTGCTTTCCAACATGCCAATTGTTATGGTTTAATAAAGTTGAATTAAAGTTATCTTCAAAAGTCAGCTCCCAATTACCAGCTAACGGCGGAGAAATATCATTATCTGGCTCTCCCTCAATAAAGGAAACAGAGTCCATATAAAATATACCTGTTCCAAGAGGGCCTTGAATACCAATAGCTAGAACTTTTTCATTTTCATCAAGATTAAAGCCATTTAGATTTATTCTAATCGTGTGCCATGTATCGTCTGAAAAGTTATTATGGCCGGGCATACCATCCAATGTCCAAAATTCGTTATTGGTTTCGTCAAGATTTATTTTTAATGAATCGTTACCGCGACGGAACATTAAAGAGCCCTTATTTCCTGATTTTCTGTATATTTTTGCCTCAAGAATTGAATTTTTAAAAGGAGGTACTTGAGCAATGCGTAATCCTGATTGAGTCCAATAGTGTGCCTGCATTGATATAGCTCTATCTCCATCAACTACTGGCTCACCAATTTGGGTTAAAGTCGATTCACTAGATGAGGTTGCCCATAACTTAGCCCCATTTCTAGGCTCATCATCAAATAAAATAACAGAAGCAAAACTTGATTTAGCTGCGAATAATAAAGCATAAAAAGTGAGTTTTATTTGTAGGGGAAACCTGCGATGTAATAATGTGAATTTCATTTTCTATCCTTAACTAATTGCTTAAGCAGAAAACAAGTTTTACCAAATAATAAAATTATAAATATCTGATGAGGACAAAAAGGTAATACTTAAACCCTAATCAACCAAACTTTTACTAGTTAATAATAATGATACGAAGCAAAGCTGGTATTTTCAATTTTTCTACAGATTTAATTATTTAGTAATTCACAAGAGTTAGTATCTCTGAGCAACTACAAAGGATATGATTTTTAATATTTAAGTGATGAGCTATTATTTCTTTAACTGGAATATGAACAAGATTACAACATACTAACTCGTGAGATCTGAGCTACAATTTAGATAGTTAGACATCACCAAACTGGAGATTTACTGCACTTAACTTTTGAAAGTTCTTTAAATAAAATGTACTGATTTAGTCAAAAAAGGCGCTATAAAAGCGCCTTGCTAACAAGTATGTGTGCTTAGAACATATCTTGATAGGAATTTGTTGTACTAAATGTAATTGCTTTTTCAAAGCCTGGCAGTGTAATGCTGTGCTCATCTAAAACAATCTCATTTTCATCAATCAAGCCATCACCAAAACGGTAAATTAGCGAGTATTGACCTAAATCGGCTTGCGTTTGGTAAGTATGCTGTGCATCTTTTACTTGGCTATGTTTTTCAGCATAGCTTTTCATCAGTGCATCACCATGGCGTTTAGCAAGCATTTGCATGGTTACTTTTGCGCTCAGCACAGTCGCTGTTGCATTATTTCCACCAAAGCCTTTTGAGTTAATAAACGCAATATCCATATCACCACAATCATAGTGGCTATTACGAATATCTAAATGTTCGCTGTAAACATCGTCGGCTACTTTATCAATGGTGGTAATACCTGGCATAATATTATGACTAAATACACCTAACGCAATCGCAAGCTGATCGCCACTAGCAGGCGCAATAGTATGGCCTACATAGGCTTTAGGCGCAGTCACTTTCCAGTTATCAATAGCAAATGTTTGCGCTACTTTATGATAAATTAAAGATTCAGTAACACGATTTTGTGGCGTACTTGAGCCGTGCGCTAAAATAAAGCTACGTTGTTGCAGTGCCTCTTTACCTAACAAGCTAGTAGCAAGTGCTGCTGATTTCGCCATGGTGATGTAGTTGCCAGGCCCAGGTGAGGTAATTGACTTTTTAACTCCATCGGCATTCACAAATACATCCGGCACACTGCCCATAATATCTGCACCGAGTTCCAGAGCCAGTGCATCATCCATTAATATAGCAACCTGAGCCCCCTCACCTAAGGTAAAACCGCAGTTCTCACCAAATGGACGACTACTTTTACGGTAATCAGGCTCATCATCATTGCTTAAATTATCTAAACGGCGCAAACCTTCAATATTAGCCAGCGCACTCATATTACCAAAACCTTCAACCACTTCTGGAGTAATCGCACATTCAACACTGGCAACCACTGCAACACGGGTACGACCAGCTTGAATATCGTTAACGGCAGCGCGCAAGTTATATAAAAATGTGGCACATGCGCCTGAAGTTGAAAAAGTCGTCCCCACATTCCCAGTAACATAGGCGTTAATAAAATCGGTCGACATCGTATTTAAACCCAGCGCTAACTGTTTAGTACTAACACGATCGCCCTGCTGACGCGCTTTAACTAAACCACCTAAGCCTTTATCATCCATTTGACCAATAACCGATGCTGAATAGGTACCAATTTTATCTGGCTCTACGCTATTCATAATATGTTGCCAATCAAGTCCTGTTGATTTTATTGCATCGGTGGCAGCAAATATGGTCGCTTGTAAACCGCGCGGCTGGTAGCGGCTGTTATACATAATGGCAGGATCAAACCCGGTTGGAAATTGCCCAGCCGACTTAATCGGGTTATCACGGGTTGAGTCATGTTTTACATCTAGCTCAGCAGCAATCGTGACTTTTACTTTTTTATTATCAAGGTCATCTATTTGCCAGTTGCTTGGTAAAGGCGATGGTAAGTCACGACGACGTGTTTCAAACACAATTGAACTATCATCTGAAGCCGTTAAAGTCATTTTTTGCTGCCAAGGTGTGGCATCAACATCAAAATGTTCTTTTTCAATTTTTCGAATTAATGTACCAGCAATAATTTGCTCACCAAAGCGTGCTTCAATGTCGCTTTGCTCAACATGATTACCTTGGCTGTCTTCAAGTTGGCCGTTTACTGTAGTCACCAAGTTCATTAATGTGGCAAGGCCTAAAAACGTTTCTTGGCGAGCTTGCGCCGCTAAGCTATCTAACACGATACGACGATAACCTTGATGAAAAGAAGTACGGCCAGCGGCATTAATGCCTCCCATGCCTACAATAACGGGTAATGCAGTCATAATTTACCTTTAAAATGCGTGTTATAAGAATATGACAATAGTTTAATTGGATTATAGAGACACCTTTGTGCTTTAATAGCCAAATAAGCGGCATAAAAGGCCAAAAACAACTGGTCGGAGCATTCACAATGAGCAACAACCCATTAACTCCCCCCATAAATATTGGTATCGCAGTGTTTGAGCATTTGTTGGTAACCAGTCTCACATTACCGATTGAGATGCTGCGTGCGGGTGAGGCTTTTGCTAAAGGCCATAGTGATAAAAATAACTTTAAACCTCTGGCTATTCATTTAGTGGCTAAAAATAGTGATGCCATTAAGACGCGAACTGGACTATCGATTATTCCTGATTGTACTAGCGAAAACTCACCTTATTGCGATTTAGTTATTGTGCCTGGTATTTGGCGTAACCCTCGCCCGGTGATACGTGCTAATCAACAATTAGTCACTTGGCTGAGCGAGAGCTTTACCGTAGGAAGTCATATAATTGGAGTAGGCACAGGTAATTGTTTTGTTGCAGAGGCTAGTTTACTTGACGGACATCCCGCTACTACCCATTGGCATTATGCTAAACAGTTTAAGCATGACTACCCTAATGTAAGTTTGAAACCTGATTTTTTTATCACCCAGTCAGAACGTATGTATACCGTAGCCAGTTTAAATGCACTTGCTGATGTTATCGTACATATTATTAGTCAATATTATGGTAAAGAAGCGGCGCAACATGTGGAGCGCAACTTTTCCCATGAAATTCGTAAACCCTATGAAGATCAACGTTACTTAGAGGGAGCAGTAGATAGACACCCAGATGAGCTGATTGCACAAATACAGTTTTGGTTAAAAACCAATCTAGCCAGTGAGCTCAACTTACAGGAGGTTGCGGCTCAATTTAGTCTAAGTTATCGCACCTTTACTCGTCGCTTCAGAAGTGCCACAAACCAAAGTCCAATCGAATATTGGCAACAATTACGAGTAGAAGGCGCCAAAGATTTATTGGCATCTTCTAATTTGTCGATTCAGGAAGTTGCTTTAGAGATTGGCTATAACGACCAAGGGCATTTAACCCGAGTATTTAAAAAAGTATTACGCCAAACACCCAGCGAATACCGTAAAGTCGTGCGACGAAAATTATTTGGTTAAGTTTTAACTAAACCGTGTTCACTTTTGATGGTTAGCAAAGATTGATATAGCCTTGATTAGATTTTTTTATATATATAAATTATAGTATTACGCATGAGGCGTGGTGAAATTAATATAGGGAGATAGCTGATGGATAAACTTACCAATCTGCTTGTCGATCAACAAAGCAACGCATCCATTGAGGCTAAACTAGCTAACTTACTCGCGTTAGTTCGCAAACATTTAGATATGGATGTTGCTTTTATATCTGAATTTATTAACGATGAGCGGGTTTTTAAAGTGGTCGATAATCCCTCTGAAAACCAAATTGTTAAAGTGGGTAATGCCGATCCGATTAATGAAACGTATTGTCAAAAAATCACCGATGACAAGCTTAGTCCTATTATTACTAATACCAACGCAAACCCAATAACCAAGGCTATGCCCGTAACCGAAAGGTTAGGTATAGGTGCTTATATCGGTGTACCTATCAACCTGTCAAACGGTAAATTATACGGTACTTTTTGTTGTTATAAATCACACCATGATGAGAGCTTGAACGATCGCGATTTATCGTTTTTAAATATTATTTCGGAAATAGCGACTGGCTTAATTGAAAAAAACTTATCAAAAAGTATATCGCGTAATCACGTCAAGTCAGCTATTGAGCAAATTATTAGCGATAATGATATTAGCATCTACTTTCAACCTATTTTTAGTTTAAAAAATAATAAAGTTGCAGGTTTTGAATCACTTGCTAGATTTTTTACTACACCTTATAAAACTCCTGATGTATGGTTTAAAGAAGCAAAAAAGGTTGGCTTAAATGAAACATTAGAAATGCTAGCCATTAAAAATGCAGTCACCAACATAGCCAAATTTAATAATTCAACTTACATTGCTATTAATTGCTCACCATCGCATATCCTAAGCGGTGCACTTAAAAATACATTACAAAACATTGACTGCACTAGGCTAGTATTAGAAATTACTGAGCATTCGCCAATTTCCGACTACGAAAAAATGCGAACTGCACTTACACCACTCAGAAAAAGCGGGCTTCGCTTGGCCATTGACGATGTAGGCGCAGGCTTTTCGTCATTTCAGCACATTTTAGAGCTTGAAGCCGATATTATTAAATTAGATATCAGCCTCACACAAAATATAAACACTGATGATCGTAAGTTTTTGCTAGCAAAAGCACTGTGTGGGTTTGCAAAAGCAATCGACTGCACCATCGTTGCCGAAGGAATTGAAACTGAAGAAGAACTCAACTCGTTAAGAAAGCTCAATGTAGATAGTGTGCAAGGTTATTTTATTGGCCGCCCCACAGCAATTAACGATGCACTTAGTTTGCTAAACGCAACTCTACCAGCATGAAAAACGCCACTATTTAGTGGCGTTCGCTATCTATACTGTCTTTTCGATAATAACGTTTGTGATAACTTTTTACTTTAGCATGCACACCTTTGCTGAGGCTTTTAAACTTAGCTTCGAGCACATCAACACCATATAAAATACCAACCACCAATATAGAAAGCTTAATTGCAGCACCTAAATTTTCGGTTGCGATCATCACCCCAATAGACGCAAGCACCCAAATTGTGGCCGCGGAGGTAACCCCTACTACTGCACCGTCTTTTGCTAGCATAACGCCTGCGCCTAAAAAACCAATACCCGTAATTATTTGCCCCACTACACGAGAATGATCAATCACATCCCCTTGTAAATTAAACGCCGTAGATAAAAACAAATATGTGCCTAACGTTATTAATGCTGATGTGCGAATACCCACAGGTTTACCGCGCAATTGACGCTCTATACCAATAATAGCGCCACAAAAAGCGGCGGTGCCAATAGCTGCCCATGAATATGGCGCTACATCGATAAAATCTAAAAATGTCACTTAATATCCTAATCTATTTTACTTTACCAATAGCAACTGCCGTTCTGAGCCTTTGGCTACCAAATGCCGACATTTTACTAAAGTCGCTACGTGCAATTGGTACGTACTGACAATCTATTGCTAGCTGGTTATCTTTTCCAGGCTCGCAAAAAGGGTCATGTACGTAAACACAATGTGCATCTAAATGGGTTACACACACCCAGTGCGGTGATTTTTTACCATCAAACCGATACGTACTAATTAACAGCAACACACTAAACCCCTGTCTCAACCAGTTTTCTATGTCAGTTAATTCAACATCTTTTTGTGTAACTGAAATATTTGCCGCTGCAATACCCTCAACAAACTGTTGATGAACCGTGGCCAATACTGATTTTTTGTTATCACTGCGAACCCCATCTAAAAATAATGGTTCAGATGTATTAACAATTACCTCACTTGTAAAACCGCGTTTATTTGCAGCCAGTGCCAAGCCAAATGGGTGACAACCGCCATGCCCAGAGGTCATAAAAATCGTGGTGCCTTCACGCCACAAAGCTAATTCATGTGACTGACTCAGCTCTGTGTTTGAGTCAAGAGCAGTCATTGCCATTAATAACGCAGCAGGACCACAGGTAAACTCGGTGGTTTGCTGATACCATGGCGTTAAACGCTCAACCTGCAACTCACTGGTTTGGCGAATATTTTTTTGCATGCGTAAGGCATCACTGTGATCGTCATAATAATCACTGTATTGACCAAATACGCGATACCCCACACTTTTATAAAGCCCAATGGCGCTGTCGTTATTTACTGCAACTTCTAGGCGCAAATAAATACGTCCACGCTCACTGGTCGCTTTTTCAAGTTCATTGAGTAATTTTTTGGCTATGCCCTTGCCCTGCATTGTTGGTAATACGGCTAACGAATACAAACGCGCTAAACGCGTGCCTTTATGGCACCACACTAAGCCATAGCCACATAGTTGCGCATTTTGCTCAGCAACTAATAAAATCCCATGTTTAGCCCCAAGCCAGCGCTTTAAACTACGCGCACTTAGCTTATCGTTACTAAAGCAAGTATTTTCAAGCGCCACCAACGCCTTTAAGTCAGTGGTTATTGCAGGGCGAATAACTAGCTTGGTCGTCACTGTTACTTTTTCAGCCAAAGCAATAGGCATTAGCCGCGGCCTCGTGCTTCTAACCGCTGTTTAAACTCATCCATTATGATCATGTATAGCTCGTCACCTAAGTAACCATCTTCTACTTTGTGATCAATGCTCGGGTTGTCGTTTACTTCCAATACATACGCACGACCTTGGTGCTCTTTAACATCTACACCGTATAAACCTTTACCCACTGTTTTGCAGGCCTTTAAAGCAGCGTCTAACACAGCTTTTGGTAACTCAAAGGTTGGTAACGTTTCAAAGCCACCGGAAAAAAACCGTTTTGCGTCATGGTTGTATATTTGCCAATGGTTACGCGCCATTAAATAACGACATGCATAAATAGCACGACCATTAAGTACCCCTACGCGCCAATCGTATTCGGTGTACATGTATTCTTGTGCCAATACCAGCGCACTCAGTGCAAATAATTCACTAAGCTTAGCTTCTAATTCATCACGATTAGCAACTTTATAAACGCCTTTTGAAAACGACCCTTCTGGCATTTTTAATACCAGCGGATAAGTAAACGACGCTTCTAGTTGCTCAATTGTGTCTTTTGATTGATCTGCCACCACCACGGTTTTTAAGCTCGGTACTTTTTGATAATTAAATGCATCATGTAAGTACACTTTATTACAGCACCGTAAAATAGACTCCGCATCGTCAATCACCACTAAACCAAGGCTTTGCGCTTTACTTGCAAGGCGGTAGGTTGGGTGATCAATCGCTGTTGTTTGACGAATAAACAACGCATCAAATTGGGCAATATTATCTATTTCCTCAAAGCTAAGTGCTTTTGCGTTAATACCATGTTTCGCTGCTGCTTTTATAAAACGTGTAATTGCATCTTTATCGCTTGGCGGTACTTTTTCGTTATGATCAACCAATATCGCCATATCCCAACGAAAACGGCGCTCTACTTTACCAATACGCCATTGCGTTTGGGTAAACTCATTGAGCTTTTCAATAAACGCAGCATATTGTTGCTCACTTAATGAGGTTAAAGAGCCTTGTTGCAATAAACCTTCCTGATCGACAAATAAAATAGGAGCTGGGTATTGTTTAAATACCGATTTAGCCGCTTTACCTTGTAATTCGTTTAGAGCATTACCAAAATAAACTGCGCCATCAATATGCCCAGTATTTAAAATAGGTGCTTGTCCACTTCTAAGCGCGTTTATTGTTTTAACGCTTGGTAATACTTGGTGTTTGCGGGCTTCTGCAAGCAATGAACAATAATAACCCTTACTCAAGTATTGGCTTGAGTCGCATAAATTAATAATGCGGGTTTTAGGTTCGTTACGTTTGGGGTAATCTCGTAAATAGGTGTCAAATGTAATTACATTTTCAAATGAAAGAGCAAGTGCTTGCTCATTGTTATCAACCACAATTAAGGTTTTAAACACGACTTTTCCTAGTTAAGTCAAAATATAAATAATACCTTGGCTAGTTAGCTCAGGTAGTTAAACAGCAAATAGAAACACCTATCGCACTAAGTGCAGCAAATAGCAAATCACTTAATACGATAGGTGCTTTAACGAATATCTACTATAAACGTTAGCGCTTAAATTGCTTAAGCGACATGTGATTTATAAGCCCTTTTTTAAATACACACAAACGAGATATTTTTAGCGTGAAGATAAAAATATTTGATGAACTTTTTTATTGTTAATTTGTGTTTTAAAATAGCCAAAATTTACCACTAAAAGTGATCATTATGTCTCTTCCCGCTTGCCCTAAATGCCAATGTGAATACATTTACGAAGACCAACAGCTGCTTATATGCCCAGAATGTGCTTATGAATGGAACCCAAATAATACAAGCGATGAAGACGCTATTTTGGTAAAAGATGCAAACGGCACTTTACTAGCCGATGGTGACAAAGTAACCGTTGCGAAAGATTTAAAAATTAAAGGCAGTTCTCAGGTTATAAAAATTGGTACTAAAGCTTTGGTAAGACGTGTGCTTGATAAAAAAGATCACCAACTAGATTGTAAAGTAGATGGCATTGGCGAAATGATGGTAACGGCTAAGTTTGTGAAAAAAGCCTGAAATTACAAAAACTCACTTGTAAAAATTAACACAAAGCAATAACGCTTAACTGCTAATTTTTTAGCTCTTTAGATAGCGCAGCTAATGTTTGATCGTAAGCATTCTGATTAAAGTTACTTGAGTGTGGGTTCATAAAACCATGTAAGTAATCAACATGCTTTACGTTAACATTAGCCTTTGTTGCAAGCTCCACCTGTAATGATTTAACATCAAAGTGCGGCTCATAATGCGGAAAAATGAGTTCAATCTCAAATTGTGGTTGTATATCTGTATGGTGCCTAATTTGCGAGCTGTAAAAACAAATGCCCTTAGCTATCGTTTTAATCGCCGGGTGTGCAGACATTGACCAAATTGCCGATGCGCCAACACTAAAACCAATCAATATAGTGTTGCCAGCGAGTGGTTTAATCGCTTTTTGTAAAATAGCTACATACTCATCAAGGCCTATATGCTGACTAAAATACTCATAGGCCTGCTGTTCACTGTTAAATGCCATATCAACCCCGCCATAGGGATCGACAATAGACTGAGCGTTTAGTTTTTCAGCAAATGCTTTTAAAGCCGCTGTATTACCAAAAATATCACTGACCAATACCAAGTTCATAAACGGCTCATCTTTAATTTTATTCTATAAGTTTTAGGCAATAATTTAACAAAGAGACCTACGAGATGCTGCGCCTCAGAGTAAGAGACAAATAAATACTACATTCAAAGCACTTTAACCACATCGTAACTATGTTTTACATCACCGATCGTTAAACTAACTTCATCATCGACTTGTTTACCTAATAACTGTTGCCCTAAAGGGGCACCAGAGGTAAGTACTTGAATAGTTGTGCCTTTAATATCAACGGTTAATCCACCAGCTGCTGGGCCTAAATAAAACCATTTGTGTGTGCCTGCACCGTCTTCTAAACATACCAATGAGCTTATTGCGATTGTGCCAGTAACGGGTTCGTTGTATATGGCTTCAAATAGTTGTATTTCTTTGTAGCACTCATTAACTCGCTCTGCATGGCCTTGTGCTAAATAGGCAGCTTCAAGCCCAAGGGTATCGTATTGGGTCTCTGCAATACTTTCTTCATGGGTAGCGGTATCGTGGGCTGTTTGAGCTGCAATTTTAGCAGTGTTTAGTTGCTCATCTAAGGCAAAACGCAGGTGCTCAGTAACATGGGCTTTATTCATTTGGAGAATTCACTCAATTCGATAAAAATAATTTGCTATTTTAGCATTGTTGCTACATCGAACACTATCCCTTTGCTGTGTAACAACAATGCTAATATTTAAGGCTATGGCATATCCATTAATGCCTGCGTTTGCTGATCCACTTGCTTATCGTAGTTTTTAGCACTTAACCCAAGTAGCTCAGGTAATGTAGCAGCAATACAAATAGACGACAGCGTGCCTACGACTATTCCTGCAAACAAAGCAATGGCAAACCCCTGCAGCGGCGCGCCAGCTAACAGCCAAACACTTGCCACCGTTGCTAACGTAGTCCCGGAGGTAATAAGCGTACGAGTTAAGGTGCTTTTAATAGCACTGTTGATAATACGACTTGGTTTTAGCGAAATATTTGTTGGTATGCGTAATAGCTCGCGTACTCTATCGCCCACTATTATTGAGTCATTTAGGGAGTAGCCAATAATTGCCAATAAACTGGCTAAAACGGTTAGGTTAAACTCTATTTGTAACCACGAAAATAAGCCAACCACCAGCACTAAATCATGTAATAAAGCCACCACAGAGCCTAATGCTAAACGCCACTCAAACCGAACAGCTAAATAAATCATTACCGCTACCATCGCAGCAAATAAGGCTAAGCAGCCTTGCTCAAATAATTCATCACCCACTTGAGAGCCAATATAAGCCGATGATAAAACCTCAGCGTTTATATCTGGGTTTTGGCTAATCGCGGTTTTCCAAGCATCATTATTAGCTTCCTCACTTGGCGCTTGCGTTAATTGAAAATGATTATTGCCCTGTGCTGTAAGTTCAAATTCACCTTGATGGTTTTTAGCAATAAATTGCTCAAGCTGTTTTAGTTCAACACCTTGGCTGGTGGTAAATTCTGTTAAATAACCACCCGTAAAATCAAGACCAAAATTAAGCCCTTTTTGTGCAATGGTGAATACCGATAACAACACAAATATGGCACTTATAAGCAAGCCTGTATAACGCATACGTGACCCTGTCTCACATTTTAAAAAAGTGTTAAGCATGCGCGTTTACTCCTGCTTTTTTACCCAGCTTTAAATATAAGCTTTGGCTTAAATATTTCGATACATACACACCAGTAAACACCGATGTAATAAGACCCAGCGCTAGCGTTATCGCAAAGCCTTTTACCGGGCCATAGCCTATGCCATATAAAATAATCGCGGTGATCATGGTGGTAATATTGGCATCAAATATAGTATTAGCAGCCTGTTTATAACCCTCTTGTATCGCTTGATACGGGGGGCGACCTTTGCGACGCTCTTCTTTTATGCGTTCAAATATAATCACGTTAGTATCAACCGCCATTCCTATAGTTAATACTAAGCCTGCTATCCCTGGAAGAGTTAAAACCACCCCAGGTAATAACGACATTAGCCCCACTAAAGAGGTTAAGTTTAAAATTAACGCAACATTTGCAATAAGCCCTAAACGGCGGTACCACAGTGCCATAAACGCAAGTGTTAAACCCATGCCTAACATTAACGCTGCTAATCCATTATTAATATTGTCTTGGCCAAGGCTTGGGCCAATAGTTTGCTCATGCACTATCGTTACAGGCGCAGTAAGTGATCCTGCACGTAGTAGTAGCGCTAAATCGGCAGCGGCTTGTTGGCTCTGCATGTTGGTTATACTAAACCGCGAGCTTAAATGCTGGGCAATATTAGCCACATTAATGACTTCGCTTTTTTTAACCACTTCACCTTTAGCATTTTGTGAATACTCTGAATAAAGCGTTGCCATAGGTTTACCTATATTCGCCTTTGAAAAAGCCGACATAGCATCGCCACCTTGGCCATCTAAGCTCAGTTGTACCAAAGGTTTACCCCAGTCATCACGGCCTATATTAGCGTTATTAATATGCTCACCGGTAAATATAGGTACAGGGTCGAGCTTAATAGTCCCTCCCGATTGCAAATTAAACGTTTGCCCGCCTCTCTCTTTAAGTTGATAAAACCCCAATGACGCGGTTGCACCAATTATGCGTTTTGCTTCAGCTGGATCTTGCACGCCAGGTAGCTCAATACGAATGCGCTGCTTACCTTGGCGCTGTGTAACGGCCTCAGTTATACCGAGCTCTTCAATACGTGAGCGAAGTGTGGTGAGTGTTTGGCTCATCACTTCTTTATCAAATGCGCTGCGCCCTTGATCAGAATAGCTAATTTTAACGACCTGTAAGTTGCCATTAGTTGATGTGGTTGTAGTGAGGTTTTCAAAACGGCTTTTAAGCTCTTTTATGACAACTGTTAGCTTATCGCCAGCATTCTCAAGCGCACTTATTTCAAAGCCCTGATTAGTCTGCTTCGCTTTAACGCCATAGGCTTTTTGCTTAACAATAATGGCTTTTGTTTGTTGATATGCACTGAGCAATTGCTCATCAATGGCTTTATTTAAATCAACATCAAGTACAAACAATACCCCGCCGTTTAAATCAAGACCCAGCTTTATGGGCGATAAGCCAAACTCTTGTAACCAAATAGGGCTGGTTGCATGTTCAACAATTTTAACTTGTGTGTTTGGAAAGTTTGATTTTAAAGCCGCTTGAGCCTGCGCACTTTGCGTAGGTGTATTTAAAAGTACATTAATATTTGCTTGGTCTTTTAAACTTTCACTCACTTCAAAACCTTGGCTATTTAAAAAGCGTACAAGATTTTCAGTACTAGGCAATGCTTGTGCTTTAACCTCAGAAGTTGCACTAACATGCAACCACGACTTATTCGGGTATAAATTAGGTAAGGCGCTTATTGCTAGTAACACTAATACAATCAGCATGGCTACATAGCTCAATTTAAACTTAGCCTTAAATGGCTTTTTCTCTTTTTTTAGACTTAACATAGTTATTCCTTATTACTAGGCATAGCCCAGTAACGTACCTATTAGGCACAATTAATCTGCAGGTCAAAACGCGATGCGTTAAAACCAATTAACATTAAATAAGGAACTTTAAGCGTGGTAGGTAGTTACAGCGGTGTATAACAGGTTAGCGTCTTTCCAGCCGCTCAAGCGCGACTTTTTACTTTTAAATACCCAGGTATACCAAGGCTGACTTATGTTGACTGCTTGCGGTCGCAAAAAAATATGCCTACACCCATTTAGGGCAAAAAACTCATGCACTACATCGTATTCAGGATCGCCCTGCGCACTATGTAAAAATAAAAATGAGTTATTGGCTGTTAGCCTAGGCTGATGCGCAGCAAAATCAGAATGCTTTGAGTTTTTATGCTGTAAATCGCCAAGCGATTTTGTAGGTACGGAAATGTTAGTTAAATGGTCAACATTAATAACATCGCTATAACTGCTTTGGTTACTGTTTAATTCGTGCTTTACGCCCATAGCATGGCTTTGCACACTAAAGAGTGCAGCAAAAAACAAGCAAGTAGCTAAAAAAACGCGAAATTTAAACATTGGTCATTTAAAACTAAAATAAAGGATAGCTAGTATATAAGGGCAGCTAATTAAAATACAATAGCAGGTCTTAAGCTAATTCATTTATATAATATCAAATACTGAGATCCTCGATGCGCTCCAGACAAAGTTCAGTAAAACGCCCCGACGCCATGAATTTAAAACAAAGCGTTCAAACTCTTTGGCCTTATATCACTAAGTTTAAAGGCCGTGTGCTGATTGCTATATTAGCGCTCATCGGTGCTAAAGGCGCGACATTACTCATGCCATGGGCTTTAAAAGAAATAATTGATTCGGTTGATAAATCAATTAATCCACTACTTCTTGTTCCTACTTTATTACTCGTTATGTACGGCGCATTGCGCTTTGCTAGCGTATTTTTGGGTGAAGTACGCGATGCGGTATTTTCGCGAGTCACCGAGCATGCCATGCGTGATATTGGCCTTAAAGTGTTTAAACATTTGCACTCGTTAGATTTAGCCTTTCATTTAGACAGACAAACTGGCGGTATAAGTCGAGACATAGAGCGCGGCACCAGTGGCTTAAGCTTTTTAATGCGTTTTTTAATGTTTAATATTGTGCCCACGTTGTTTGAAATAATGACTGTGGCGATTATTTTTGGCAGCTTGTTTTCTATTTGGTTTGCGCTGATCACCCTATTGGCTGTGGCTATTTATATTTTTTTTACCGTGACGGTTACCCAATGGCGAAACCGCTTTATTCGTGAGTCAAATGCTGCCGACAACCAAAGTAACACCCGTGCCATCGACAGTTTATTAAATTACGAAACCGTAAAATACTTTAATAATGAACAGCATGAAGCTAAAACTTACGATACGTTTTTAGCAACATGGGAACAAGCTCGATTAAAAAACAGACTCTCGTTACTGGCGCTAAACTCAGGACAAGCACTTATAATTGCATGCGCCATAACCGCATTAATGTGGCTTGGCGCTAATGAAGTGGTTACCGGCGAGTTAACGATTGGTGAGCTGGTAATGATCAATGCGTATATGATCCAATTATTTTTACCGCTTAACTTCTTGGGATTTGTGTATCGGGAAATACGCCGTGCCCTTACCGACCTTGAAAACATGCTTGGGTTATTAAATACCTCCCCCAAAGTAGCAGATAGCGAAACCGCGCAACCATTAGCACTCAAAAATGGGGCAATTAGCTTTGAAAACGTCAGCTTTAGCTACGATAGCAAGCGTCCTATTCTTAAGAACGTCAGTTTTCATGTAAATCCTGGTGCTAAGGTAGCGGTTGTAGGTGCTAGTGGCGCAGGTAAAAGCTCGTTAGCCCGCTTGTTATACCGTTTTTATGAACTTTCATCGGGCGCGATTAAAATTGATAATCAAGCCATAAACACGGTCACCTTGGCAAGTTTGCGTGAAGCTATTGCCATAGTGCCGCAAGATACTGTGTTATTTAATACCAGCATACGCGAAAATATTCACTACGGCAGACCCAGCGCCAGTGAAGATGAAGTAAACAAAGCTATAAACATGGCGCATCTAACAGACTTTATTAATAGCCTAGATAAAGGCGATAAAACCTTGGTAGGCGAACGCGGACTAAAAGTCTCTGGTGGCGAAAAACAACGTATTGCTATTGCTCGCGCTATTTTAAAACAATCGCCAATTTTAATTTTTGACGAAGCCACTTCGGCGCTGGACTCACAATCTGAGCAAGCCATATTAAATGCTATGCGAGAAGTTGCCTCTAATCATACCAGTATTGTTATTGCGCACCGCTTATCAACAATTACCGATGCCGATACAATTATCGTACTCAAAGCGGGAGAAGTAGTAGAGCAAGGTAAACATGATGAATTACTCATGCAAAATGGTGAATATGCGCACATGTGGACCTTACAACAAAAGCAGTCAAAGGCGCAATAAACTAAGCCTCTCGGGTACAATTTAAGTATCTGAGTGCTATTTTGCTAGTATTTCATTCATCTTATCGACCGGTACGGTTATTCACCTCAAAAGGTTTGTTTGCAGTGAAGTTATCAATACAATCAAGTAGCTATTTTTATAACAAAAATATAACGAATTAAATAACGTGAATTCATAGGGGAAAATAATGAAAAAGAGTTTAATTGCAGCGGCGCTCGCTGCCACATTTATTACTGGCTGTTCTGAGCCACAAACAACAAAAACTGAGCAAGTAGCAGCAGTTGCAGAAAAGCCACAAGCAACAGAGCAAGCCGAATTAGGCACGTTTGGGGTTGATTTAACTGCGCGTAACGAAGCTGTAAAACCAGGCGACGATTTCTTCATGTACGCCAGTGGTTCATGGTACGACAACTATGAAATGCCAGCAGATAAAACCCGTTACGGTGCATTCTCTGCGCTAGCTGAGCGCAGTGAAGATCGCGTTAAAGAAATTATTGAAGAAATTGCAGCACGTGAAAACTTAAACGCCGAAGAGCAACTGGTCGCTGACTTTTATAACTCGTACATGGATACCGAGACGCTTAATAAACTTGGTATCACGCCAATTAAGCCGTTGCTTAACGACATTAATACGGTTGCCTCTACTGATGATTTGGCAAAAGTATTTGGCCAATCTTGGCTTACGGGTGTAAGTGCACCACTTGGTGGCGGTATGTGGTTTAACCGTTTAGATCCCAATAAATACGAAATGTCATTAGGTGCAGGTGGCTTAGGCTTACCTGATCGTTCTTACTACCTTGAAGATGCAGAACGTTTTGTAAAAACCCGTGAAGCGTATGTTGCACATATTGCCGATATGCTTAAATTTGCAGGGGTTGATAATACCACAGAGCGTGCACAAGCGATTTTAGCGCTTGAAACCAAAATTGCAGAAGGTCATTGGCCACGTGAAAAACGCCGTAATCGTGATTTAACCCTAAACCAAGTAAAACGCGATGAGTTAATTGCGCAATACCCAGGATTTAACTGGGATTTATACTTTGCACAAACAGGTTATAAAGTACCACAATTAAATGTATCGCAGCCTGAACCTGTTAAAGCCATGATTGACTTAATCAATAACGAAGATTTAAGCGTATGGAAAGACTACCTTACATATCATGCGATTAATGGTAACTCACGACTATTATCTGAAGAAATATTTAACACTAGCTTTGCCTTTTATGGAAAAGAGTTAAATGGTCAACAAGAGCCACGTCCACGCTGGAAACGCGCTATCAGCCAAATGTCTGGCACTAGCTCATTGGGCTTTGCAATTGGCAAAATTTACGTAGATCGTTATTTCCCTGAGTCATCTAAGCAACAAATGTCTGAACTTGTTGAAAACTTACGCACAGCACTTGGTGAGCGTATTGATAACTTAGATTGGATGGGCGCAGAAACAAAAGTAAATGCGCGTGCAAAATTAGCGGCGTTTGTGCCAAAAATTGGTTACCCAGATGAATGGCAATCTTATGAAGGCTTAAGCATTAGCAAAAATGACTTAATGGCTAATGTAAAAAATATGCGTGAGTTTTTCCAAGCTGAAAGTGTAGAAAAAGAGCTGAAAAAGACCGACCGTAATCGTTGGGGCATGACACCACAACGTGTTAATGCTTACTACAATAGTTCGTTTAACGAAATTGTATTCCCTGCCGCTATACTACAACCGCCGTTTTTCGATCCAAATGCAGATCCAGCAGTAAACTACGGTGGCATTGGCGCTGTAATTGGCCATGAGATGGGCCATGGCTTTGATGATCAAGGCTCAAAATCTGACGCTAACGGCATTCAACGTAACTGGTGGACTGATGAAGATCGTGCTGCTTTTGATGCTAAAGCTGACAAACTGGCGGCTCAGTACAGCAAATATGAGCCAATTCCAGGTAACTTTGTAAATGGCCGCAACAGTTTAGGTGAAAATATTGGTGATGTGGGTGGTTTAGCCATGGCTTATCATGCTTACAAACTAAGCTTAAATGGTAAAGAAGCACCGGTAATTGACGGTGTAACCGGCGATCAACGTTTCTTCTTAGCATGGGCACAAGTATGGAAAGAAAAACGTACTGAGCAAAGTATGTTAAACCAATTACGTGGTGGTACACACGCACCAGGTCGCTTTAGAGCACAAGCGCCTCGTAACCATGATGCTTGGTATAAAGCATTTGATGTAAAACCAGACGATGAGTTATACCTACCAGAAGAAGAACGCGTTCGTATTTGGTAATACCTGACAAACGTTCATCATTTGTAACGAATAAACAGCCCGCTTATGCGGGTTGTTTTATTTTTGGCTACTAACAATACTTACTAGCCCTACCCCGCATTTACCTTTAGAATATGGGCTTGCAATTTTTTTCAATTATTTATACATATTAAGGCGAAACGCAGATGGGAAGAGCTTACCAAAACAAAAAAGATTCAATGGCTAAAACTGCGGGTGCTAAAACTAAAGTTTATTCTAAATACGGTAAAGAAATTTATATTTGTGCTAAAAATGGCGGTGTTGATCCAGACGGCAACCTAGCACTACGTCGTTTAATTGAACGCGCTAAAAAAGACCAAGTACCGGCTCACGTAATTGAACGCGCCATTGATAAAGCTAAAGGCGGCGGCGGTGAAGACTATGCAGCCACACGTTATGAAGGTTACGGCCCAGGTAATTGCATGATTATTGTTGATTGTTTAACCGACAACAACAAACGTACTTTTGCTGATGTACGTGTATGTTTTACCAAAGCAAACGCTAAAATTGGCGCACAAAACTCAGTTTCACACTTGTTTGATCACCTTGCTATTTTTGTGTTTGACGGTGACGACGATGAAACCGTACTTGAAGCGCTGATGATGGCAGATGTTGATGTTACCGACGTTGAAGTAGAAGATGGCAAAGTGACCGTATTTGCACCGCACACTGAATACAACAATACCCGCACAGCACTTGAAGAAATGGGTGTGACAGAATTTGACGAAGACTTAATTGCTTTTGTACCTCAAGTTGAAGCGCCTATTGAAGGCGAAGACGTTGAAGTTATGGAGCGCTTTTTAGCCATGCTTGAAGATTGTGACGACGTACAAAACGTGTACCATAACGCTCAATTTTAATCGTTAAGCGAACAACCTGAACTTCGAATAATAAATCTGTTTCAAGCAGAGTACAGATCAAATAATGTTTAAAGGTCAACTTAGTTGGCCTTTTTGTTTTATGTAAAATGGATTAATTAATTTTGAATACCCTTTCACAACTTCGCAACGGCCAATTGCTTGGCGCAACACATCTACAATTGGTTGAAACGCTAAGCGACTTTCCTGAAGAAATTTTTACACTTGCTGATACCCTCGAAGTCTTGGATTTATCAAATAACAATTTATCTGATTTACCTGATGAATTTGCTTGCTTAACAAAATTAAAACGACTGTTTTTGTCGTTTAATCAGTTTAACCATATACCTAAAATACTCGCTAAGTGCCCCGCTCTTATTATGGTTGCCTTTAAAGGTAACCAAATAACTGAGTTTGCAGATAACAGCCTGCCTAAAGCGATTGAATGGCTTATTCTTACAGATAATAAAATAGCCAAACTGCCTGCAACATTTGGCCAATACACTGCGCTTAAAAAGCTGGCTTTGGCAGGTAACCAACTCAGTGCTCTACCAACAAGCATGGCAAACTGCCATAACTTAGAACTAATTAGGCTCTCTGCAAATCAATTAACTCATGTTGATGATTGGCTATTTGAACTTCCTAAGCTTACTTGGCTTGCATTTGCAGGTAATTGCTTTAATAAATCACAGTGCCTTACCCAATCAAATTTAACCAATAAACCACTGAGTGACTACTCGCTCAGTAAAGTAATAGGCCAAGGCGCATCAGGGATTATTCATCTTGCTTATTCAACAAATAAAGAGCCGGTTGCTGTTAAGTTATTTAAAGGGAGTATTACAAGCGATGGTTATCCGCTGGATGAAGTTAATTGCTGCTTGCAAGCGCTTGAGCATCCAAACTTAATTAAAGTACTGGCTTACATTGAACAACAGCAACAGCTTGGTTTAGTGATGGAGTTAATTGATTCAAGCTTTACGAATCTAGGCTTACCTCCCAGCCTTGATACCTGTACTCGTGATACATTTGAAAGTGATTGCCATTACTCTACCGATACAATTTATAGCATTGCAAAGCAAATGGTTTGTACTGTGGCACACTTACACCAACACAATATAAGCCATGGTGACATTTATGCGCACAATACTATGGTAAACCCGCAAGCAAGGGTTCTGTTTGGTGATTTTGGCGCAGCTACTGATCTTACTATGCTGAGTGATTATCAACGTCAACAAATGCAATTAATAGAAGTGCGCGCTTTAGGGTGTTTAATTGAGGATTTACTTACCACCTGCCACGAGCAAAGTGCTGAAGTAATGCACTTACAACATATTTCGCAGCTATGCATGAGCGAAAATGTTGCACAGCGGCCAACGCTTAGAGTATTAGCTGACTTTTTATGATTGCTGCGGCCATGAATCTTATGGCCGCAATCTAAAACTACAGACTATTTTTGTTTTTTAAACGGGTAAATTTGTTGCTTTAGCATACCTACAGGCATGTAGTCCCCGACAACACCATATTCTTTAGGCCACTCTGCTTGGCCTTTTACCGCAGTACCAAATAAATAATCTAAAAACGAGAAATGGGCTGCATAATTTCGATCAATGGCAGCTTTATCGGATGCGTGATGCCAATGGTGAAACTGCGGAGTAACCATAAAATATTTCAACCACCCAAATTTTACATTCACGTTAGCATGATTAAATACGGCTTGAAAACCAACAATAATTACATATAAGCTGATTATTTGCTGTGAAAACCCCAGCACAAATATAGGGGTTAACACTAAACTACGGGTGATCAGTATTTCTAAAATATGCTGACGAGAGCCTGCGAGCCAATCCATTTCTTTGGCACTGTGATGCACACCATGAAATCGCCACATAAATGGCACTTCGTGATACGCACGATGCGTCCAATACTGCATTAAATCAGCCACCAAAATAATTAAAAATAGCTGAAGTATAAACGGCATTTGCGCTATGTAAGCTTGCAGTGTGCTCGAAACCGCCCAACCAAAACCATAATGAACAAAATGATTAGTAACCAGTAATACAAAGCCCACTATTAAGTGATTAACAAAGAAGTGGTTTAAATCCCCGCGCCATTCACTACGAAGTATTTTTTGCTCTTTTCGATGCGGAAGTAGTTTTTCAATTAAAATAAAAATTAAGGTAGAGCCTAGTAAGTCTAATATAAACCAATCTAAGCCAATATAAGGAGTGTTATCTGCAAAGTCATTCACTTCAACATTCGGGCCACCAAAGCTAATGGCCAGTATAATAAAAAACCACGCAGTGGCACCCAAACGCTTATTCGTATTTCGTACAAAATTAAGTAACCCTAAGCTACCGGAAATAATAAGAGCAACAAACATGAGCTGACGTAAAAAGTCAACGCTATAGCTTTTGCGTAATTCTGGAGTTGTTAAATATTCCGGAAAGTGGAATGCAAGCACTCCTAAGCAACTTAATATTGCCAAAAAGCAAGCAATATAACCGCTGATATTACCCTCACCAATTTGCAGGTGACTAGTACGAAATATTTTTTTAGTGACGTGTTTTAGCATTATTTCCCTTAATATAATATGCAGTCCCTATTCTAGTGCGCATATTCTAGCAAACTTTGGGCTAACTAAAACACAAAAAAAGCCACGCAGTGCGTGGCTTGGCTGGATAAAGTAAAATTTAACTACACGGAAAAATTATAAATAAGCACCCAGCGCTTTAACTTGATCTAACATGCGGTTTGAGAAACCCCATTCGTTGTCGTACCACGCCATTACTTTAACTAATTTACCATCAGCACGCGTTTGCGTTGCATCAAAAATTGATGATGCTGGGTTATGGTTAAAGTCGATAGAAACAAGCGGCAGCTCATTGTACTCTAAAATACCTTTCATAGAGCCAAACGCAGCATCTTTAACTACTTGGTTAATTTCTTCAATACTTGTGTCACGCTTAGCAATAAATGTTAAATCAACTAACGACACATTAATGGTTGGTACACGTACCGCCATACCATCTAGTTTACCGGCAAGTTCAGGCAGAACTAATCCAACCGCTTTTGCAGCACCTGTTTTAGTTGGGATCATAGATTGAGTCGCACTACGCGCGCGGTATAAATCTGGGTGGTATACGTCAGATAAGTTTTGATCGTTGGTGTAAGCATGAATGGTGGTCATGCTACCTTGTTCAATTCCTACTGTATCGTTAATTGCTTTAGCAACAGGCGCTAAACAATTGGTTGTACATGAAGCATTAGAAATAATGTTGCTATCGGCATTAATTACATCGCTATTTACACCGTGTACTACTGTAGCATCCATATCTGTACCAGGAGCCGATACCACTACTTTTTTCGCGCCCGCTTCAATATGCTTATTAGCTGCTTCGCGAGAAGTAAATAACCCCGTACATTCAAGTACGATATCAACGTTTAGTTCTTTCCACGGTAAATTAGCAGGGTCACGTTCTTGCGTTAGCGTGATCACATCATCGCCAATTAGCATAGTGTTATCTTTAAGTGTTACTTGCTGTGAAAAACGACCATGTACTGAGTCAAACTGAGTCAGATGAGCATTTACATTGGCTGGGGCTAAATCGTTAATAGCCACAATTTTAATTTCATTATTTTGCGCTGATTCATACAGTGCACGCAATACATTACGACCGATACGGCCGTAGCCATTAATTGCTACATTAATCATTTTTGACTCCTATTAACTTCACATGCTTGGCGAGCAAGCGTTTCAATAGCTTGCCAGTCTTTATTTTCTATAAGTTGTTTGTCTAACATCCACGTACCACCTACACAAATAACATTGTTAAGTGCTAAGTAATTAGGCGCAGTAGCTAAACTAATGCCACCAGTTGGACAAAAAGTAATATCAGGTAATGGGCCGCCAATCGACTTAATCATCGCAGTTCCGCCTGCAGCTTCTGCAGGAAAAAACTTTAAAAATTTAAAGCCGTGCGCTGCTAAGTTCATCACTTCGCTTGGGGTTGCTGCACCGGGTAAAAAAGGAATACTTGACTCTTTTGCCAATGCTAACAGTTCATCGCTTACGCCTGGGCTCACCATAAAGTCAGCGCCCGCTTCAACTGACGCGTTAAAGCTTGCTTTATCAACCACAGTGCCAGTACCTACATAGGCCTCTGGTACTTCAGCTTTCATTAACTTTACAGCTTGTGCAGCAATTGGTGTACGTAGTGTAATTTCAAGTGCTTTTAAGCCACCGTTGTACAACGCTCTTGCAAGTGGTGCGGCATCTTCTAGTTTTTCGATTACCACCACTGGCACAACGGGTGCCGATGCTAAGATTTTTTCAATACTCATTACTTGTTCCTCATTACCCAATATGGCTAATTATTATTCAAGTCCAAAAGCACTTGCACCTAAGTCGGCACTGCTTACGATATTTCTAAATCCAGTAAATAATTCACGGCCTGTACCAAATGTTTGGCTTGCTTGGCTAATTTGTAGCTCACGCTGTGCAAGTTCTTCGTCGCTTACATGCACTTTTAAAATACCATTTGGCGCATCTAAAGTAACAATATCGCCTTCATGGATTTTAGCTATAATGCCACCTTCAACTGCTTCAGGTGCTAAGTGGATTGCCGCTGGTACTTTGCCTGATGCACCCGACATACGTCCGTCAGTAACAATGGCCACTTTATAGCCCTGATCTTGTAATGTTGCCATTACCGGCGTGAGCTTATGAAGCTCTGGCATGCCTTTAGCCTTAGGGCCTTGCTCTTTAAGAACAGCAATGAAATCTTGGTTAAGCTCACCACGGGTATAAGCGTCTTGTAACTCACCTTGTGAGCTAAATACTTTAGCTGGTGCTGACACCACTTGATGAGATTCTGCAACGGCTGATACTTTAATAACCGCCTTACCTAAGTTACCAGTTAGTAGCTGTAAACCACCTTGCTTGCTAAATGGATTACTTACAGGACGAAGTACTTCTTCATCATGTGAGTTTTCAGGACACGCAACCCATTTAACTTTACTAGGGCCATTGGCATCACTCATAATCAAGTTATCGTCTTTATCGAGTAGCGGCTCACACATGTAAGGTGCAAGACCTTCGCCTAAAATAGTGGTTACATCTGTATGTAGGTAACCAGCACCTGCTAATTCACGCATTAAGAAGCCCATACCACCAGCTGCTTGGAAATGGTTCACATCAGCAGAGCCGTTAGGGTAGATACGTGTCAGTAGTGGTACAACAGCGGATAAATCAGACATGTCTTTCCACGTAAGCTGAATACCAGCCGCTTTTGCAATTGCCACAATATGGATTGCATGGTTGGTTGAGCCACCAGTTGATAGCAAACCAACGAGACCATTAATAATGGTTTTTTCGCTGATCACATCCGCTAAACACGGGCCATCTTTGTTTTCTGTAAGCTGCTTGAGCATGGTTTCAACTGCATTACCCGTTAAGCCATCACGCAATTCTGTGTATGGATTGATAAACGAGCTACCTGGTAAGTGTAAGCCCATAATTTCCATTAACATTTGGTTTGAATTTGCAGTGCCATAAAACGTACAAGTACCCGCGCTGTGATAAGAAGCACTTTCCGCCTCTAATAACTCATCGCGAGATACTAAACCTTGGGCAAACTTCTGACGCACGCGTGCTTTGTCTTTGTTTGGAATACCTGACTGCATTGGTCCTGCTGGTAAAAAATACACAGGTAAGTGACCAAATGATAAAGCACCAATTAATAAGCCAGGAACAATTTTGTCACACACACCTAAACAAAACACACCATCAAACACATCATGCGATAAAGAAACCGCAGTAGACATAGCAATAACGTCACGAGAGAAAAGCGATAGTTCCATGCCGTCACGACCTTGGGTAACGCCATCACACATTGCAGGTACACCGCCAGCAACTTGCGCGGTCGCGTCAAATTTAGTGGCAATGCTTTTAATTAAATCTGGGTATTCTTTGTAAGGCACATGCGCAGATAACATGTCGTTATAAGAATTAATAATTGCAAGGTTTGGCACCTCATCTGCTTTTAAACGCGCTTTGTCATCGCTGCTGCACGCAGCCATAACATGGGCAATATTGCCACAGCCTAAACCAGCACGAACTCTTGTTTGTTTTTTTGCGTGCGAAATACGATCTAAATAGGCTTGACGGGTTTGTTTACTGCGCTCAATAACGCGTTCTGTGACTTCTTGAATTCGAGGGTGCAACATAATTTTACTCATCTCTATTCGTTAGAGGATAAAGGCTCAGTAACAATTATAGACTCCACGAAAATAACTGTACTGAGCATCTTTGACTTACCCGTTCAAAGGTACGCTACCAGGGAGCCTCTCACAACAACCCTGACACCGGTGTCAGGGTATTAACGCATGACAATGACACCGGTGTCAACCCTGAGTAATAAAAATAGTCATTTTTTTTAACATGTGCAATAAATAAACGTGAATTTTTAGTGAAATATTAGCGGCAAATAATGAAGGTTAAAAATGCAGATAAAAAAAGCCCGAGTAAGCGTCACTCATACTCGGGCTACTGTGAAAAAGCGGTTTTATTTTACGGCTGCGGTTGACTCTCGCGTGATTAATTTTGCTTCTAAAATCACCTTATACGGCGACTCTTGCGGCTCAATAATATGGGTAATTAACTGGGTAACAGCTTGTTTAGTCATTTCTTCTACGGGTTGCGCTATAGTCGTTAGCCCGGGCCAAATATGACGCGCTATGGGGGCGTTATCAAAGCCAGCAATAGAAATGTCATCTGGTACACGCAAGTTACGCTGTGTGGCTAATTTAAGCACGGCGGCTGCCATGTAATCATTCGATGCAAATACAGCAGTAGGTCGTGGCGATAAATCTAAAATACTACGCGCACTGTCTACCCCTGAGTGATAACTAAAGTTACCCTCTTCAACTAAGCGTTCATTAAATTCAATACCATGGCTTGCTAACGCGCGCCTGTAGCCTTTAAAACGCTGCTGTGTAGCACTGTGATCTGGGTGACCTTTAATAAACGCGATAGACGTATGCCCTAGGTTTATTAAGTGCTCGGTAATTTCAAATGCGCCCTGCTCGTCATTACTGGTAACAGAAATAGAGTCATCTTCTAAAATAGCAGAAGCCACTCGAGCATAAGGAATCTTTTTCGACTTTAAAAAGTCAACCAGTTCTGAAAAGTCACAAAATGGTGGCGTAAGTACTAAACCATCAAGGCGTGATGACTGTAATAGCTGCTCTATATTATTAATAAGTGCATCACCTCTGAGCTCACAAGGGTGAATCAGCAAGTTATAGTTGTTTTCTTGGCAAGCAGCTAATGCGCCTGTTTGCACTCGAGTAATATAACTTTTACTTGGGTTATCGTATAAACAACCAATAATAAAACTACGGTTTTGTGCAAGCCCTCGAGCAATGGGATTAGGTGTGTAATCAAGCTCTTTAAATACCGCTAATACTTTCTCGCGGGTGGCCGCGCTCACATTTGGTTCGTTATTCAGTACGCGCGATACCGTTTTTTTAGATACACCGGCATAACTAGCAACGCTATTTATAGTGACTTTTTTCATCTATTTATTTCCAAATGTATGCAACGTAATTAAACCTGTTGACTCGTATGCAAACACGCGGCAGCACCAATTAAAGGAATGTTGTCTTGTGTTACTAATGTGACCGGAATTTGACCTGTATATTGCGACATTATGCCCTTTTGTGAAAAGCGCTCCATGAAGCGGCTTTCCAGTAAACGAGCCTGCATTCTTGGTAATATGCCACCGCCAATATAAAGGCCACCAAGAGCACCGTAAGCAAGCGCTAAGTCGCCTGCTACACTGCCAATCCAATCACAAAACTGATTAAGCGTTGCCTCACATACTTCACATTCACCGCTGTTGGCTAAGCTACTAATTTGTGCAGCGTCTAAATTCTTTGCGGCGACCCCTTTAACTGCAGCCATTGCTTTGTACAAATGAGCAATGCCTGGTCCAGAAAACACAGTTTCTACCGATACATGTGGGTGGTCTTTCTTAAGTGCTTGAATAAGCTGAGCGTCAAGTTCATTTACTGCCGCTAGAGAAATATGACCACCTTCTGAACTCATTACCGCACACGAATGTGCAGTTCTTACTAAACACGCTGCACCAAAGCCTGTACCTGGGCCCATTACACCAATATTTGCTGTGTCGTCTGCTTGGCCAGGTTTAACGGTTACGTTTTGAGAAGGATCTAAATACGGAGCGGCGTAAGCGAATGCAGCAAAGTCGTTTATTACGCTTAATTGTTCAAGGTCAAAATGCTGTTTGAAATCATTAACGCTAAAGTGCCAACCTAAGTTAGTTAAGTGAACTTGGCCTGCGTTAATTGGTCCTGCCACTGCTAGGCACGCACGTTTAGGATTTATATGAGACACTGTTGATAAGTAATACTCGGTAGCACTTTCGAGCGATCCATAATTAGCACTTGGAAACGTATGATTATGCTCAATGGTAAATTGATTACTTGATTCGTCGAACCCCGTGATCAACGCAAAGCGAGCATTTGTGCCGCCAATATCGGCAACCAGAATTGGATCAAAGTGTGTGCTAGAGTGTAAACCCATAGTGTTATCTCTTTTGTTTAAGTAATGAGTACTTATTATTTTAATGGGGTATCATTGATACTTATTTACTTTGAGCTATCACCTCAAAGCAGCTATCACTGTAAAAAAGGCTACCTTTAATAATAAAGGTAGCTAATACGTTTTGACAACAAAATGATAAAACGTCCTTATTGTGACACCGGTGTCATGAAAAAATCAATAAAAAAATGCCTTTATTGACAAATAAGCTTGAAAAAAATCACTAATAAACGAGAATAGCCCCTTATTGTCCTCTTAAATAAGTAATCGTGATGAAAGGTAAAGCCACCTCATTTGATATAGCCCACTATGCTGGGGTGTCTCAATCTACAGTTTCTCGTGCTTTACGAAATAGTCCCTTGGTAAATGATGAAACCCGAAGGCGGGTTCATGACATTGCCAAAAAGCTTAATTACAAAGTTGATAAAAACGCCAGTAACCTGCGCACTCAACAAAGTAGCACCCTAGCTTTATTGTTGTTTGAAGATCCGACCTCAGATGAATCGCAAATCAATCCGTTTTTTTTAGCCATGCTGGGCAGTATTACTCGTGCCTGCGCTAAAGAGGGTTACGATTTACTCGTGTCATTTCAATCGGCCAGTGCTGATTGGCAGGCTGATTACGAAGACAGTCACCGTGCAGATGGCATCATTTTATTAGGTTATGGCGACTACATAGATTTTCAGCCTAAATTTAACACCTTACTTGAACAAAACACCAAATTTGTTTGCTGGGGAGCAAGTGTTGATAACCGCCCTGATTTAACCATAAGTTGCGATAATTATGGCGGCGGTAAACTCGCCGCTGAGCATTTATTGGCACATAGCCGAAAAGACTGCGCGTTTATAGGCGATGCCTCTGATCATAGCCCCGAATTTTTTGCCCGCTTTAATGGCTTTAAAGACGCGTTACAACAAAATGGCATTACACTTAATGAGCGTAAAATTGCCAATGCTATCTCTACCGAAGAATCAGGCTATCATGCCACTCGTTCATTAATTGCTAATAACATTACCTTTAATGCACTTTTTGCTGCCAGCGACCTTATAGCAATAGGCGCAATACGGGCATTAAAAGAAGCCAATATTAACGTACCAAAAGATGTAGCCGTGATAGGCTTTGATAATATATCTATTGCCAGTTACATTAATCCGCCGCTGACAACCATAGAGCAAAATACCACTATTGCTGGGCAAATGTTGGTTGAAAACCTATTAAAGCTCATTAGGGGTGAGCAAGTGCAAAGCACCCTACTACCACCGCGTTTAATTGCACGTGGCTCAAGCTAATTCATTCAGTAAAACCACTTTTAAGAAGCAACAAAATTAAAGACAACAGCGCTCTTTTACCTTAAATTAATTCAGGCTTTATTTCATTTTTACGGTCATTTGTCCTTTTTACTTTCAATACTAAAGCTGGTGCTTTCGTAACATTAACAGGCTATTCACACCTCGCTATCACATTAGTTTTTTTAATCTGAAAGCAGCTGTTTTTAATGTAATTTTTCACTCGTCAATGCATGCTTTTATCACTACAATCCTGTTTTTATTTTATTGTTAAAACTTCAAGCGATCATCTCATGCTATTAACCATCGTTTATATTATAGGTATTACAGCAGAAGCCATGACCGGTGCTCTTAGCGCTGGGCGCAGAAACATGGATTGGTTTGGTGTTATGTTAGTAGCCAGTGCCACAGCTATTGGTGGTGGTAGCGTGCGAGATATTTTATTAGGTAACTACCCGCTGACTTGGGTAAAACACCCAGAATATTTACTGATCACTTGCCTAGCCGGTATTGTTACCACTTGGTTGGCAAAATGGGTGGTTAAATTTAAAGGCATATTTATGCGCCTAGATGCACTAGGGCTTGCTGCGTTTAGTATTATTGGCTGCCAAGTTGGACTTAATATGGGTTTGCACTATGGAATTTGTGTGGTCGCAGCTATAGTAACAGGTGTATTTGGTGGATTATTACGAGATTTAATTTGTCGCCAAGCACCATTAGTACTTCATCATGAACTTTACGCAAGCGTAGCACTTATAGTCGCGTGTTTATACTTAGCACTGCACCACTACAACATTGATGACAATATCAGCGTGGTTGCAAGTTTAGTAGTAGGCTATTTAATTCGCATGGCGTCGGTACGCTTTAAATGGCGCTTACCAACATTTAATTTATTAGAGCCCGCTAATTTAAATAATGAGCAATAACAGCAGCGGTTAATGCCCACCTGCCCTAGCACTTTTAAATAGCCCGAATACTTTTCGGGCTAACAAACTAACCACAAAAAGAACTCCCAAAGCAAAACACAGTATGCTCAAGGGCATAAACACGCTTTCATGTAGAACACCATTATGATCAACATATTGATACACACTGTTTTCTATCAGCATAAAACCCGTGCCAAGCAATAAAAAGCAAACACTCAGTGTGGCTGTTTTGTTTGTAAAAAGCGCATAATCTATCCATAAATATTTTATTAAATTGTCGGGATAGCAGTTTGAATGAACGAATATTAATCTACAGTAACTGAGCAACATTGATTTTTAAAATAAAAGTCACGCTCATTAAACTAAGCTTTTAGACATATAATAAAATCTGTCGTCTTCTTTATCTATGCTGAAACCTGAACGTGTGTAAAGCTTGTGCGCAGGGCTTATTTTAAAAACGCGAAGCCTAAGTTGCATAGCACCTCTGTGCACAGCTAAACGAGAACACTCACTAATTGCTGCTGCACCAATACCCATATTTTGAAACGCAGTATCTACTTGTAAGTCACGTATATAGCAACCCTCATCATCGAAAGCCAAGCGCATTGCACCCACTACATCGCCATTTAACAAAACATCCCAATTTTCAAGGTCTGAAATTTGCTCACATATTTTAGGTTGCTGCCAATCAACGCCATAATGTTCATAATATCCACGCATATTGGTATAGGTTAACTGTGCAGAAGCCATTAAATCGGCTGTGGGCTGATAACACATATTCATTATTGCCATTCCTTTGTTTAGCGACCTTTACAAAACTTGTTGTGCTTGCTGGTTTTTAAAATATTTATTTACTAATAATGACTGCAACAAGCTAGTACTACTTGATGCAACCCAGTACAAACCAATTGCAGAAGGAAAGTTAACCAGAGTAACCACACAAATAATTGCGGGAATTAGGAACAATAAAGTGCTGGTTTGTTCTACGCTACCTGGCATCATCATCATAGATAGATATGTAATAGCTCCCACTAGTAAGGAAAGCGCAATGTCAGGCTTTGCAATACTGGCAATCCAGGCAAACTTACTAGTAAATACAATTTGTTGCAGAGCCTGAAAAGTTCCAAGGCCAAATACACCTTGGCTTGCCATATTAATCACACTTTTTTTATCGATAAACTTAATATTGTGCTTTTTATACAGCGCCATAGTTAATTTTGCGATTTCACTGGGCTGGTCTTTATAGTTGCTCTTTATGCTATCTAGCTCAGGTTTTAGTGCGGCAATTGCTTTTTTATTTCTAACCATATTAGCCATAGCGACAAGGTTAATCGGCATTAAAACTAATCGCCCAATAACGGTAAACAAAATAATTGCAGCCGCTTGGCTTACGCCCACATCTTGAGTAAAAAAGGTGATTGATTGCACGATCAAATCAGTAAATAAATTCCAAATTTCCATTTTAGTTTTCCTTTTAATATTATGTATTAAAAGCAACCATCGCGACATATTATGTCAATAGTTTATTTTAAACTAAAAATGGGTTGCTATGATATAGAGTCAACTTAAACGGGTAAAAGAGCAAAAATCGACTCTAAAACTTTATTAGGCATTTTGCTTTTTAATCCACCAGTTTGTAAATACTAAAACTAAAAAAAAGCCTAAAAAGAAAAAATGCACTGCAACAAGAAAATAGTATGTCTGCGGACTTTGTTGGACAAAATAGTCAGTATTTCCTTTCCAAGAAATATACCCCTCCGAAAAAGCATAATATAATTTGCTAGCTAAAATTATGCTGAGCAAAGATGTGATGACTTTTACGAAAACGAGCCTAGAAAAAAACTCACGGTCTTTGAGAACTTGTCGTTCTTGAGGCTTGTTGGCCGCAACCTCAATCTGTTGGCAAATTTTAAAATACCGAAGTGGGTAAGCTTGCTGATCAATTGAGCTGCGCGCCTCCAATAACTCTTGGAGGCTATAGTTTTGGTAATCTGGCTCCATTAAGTATCCTGCGTAGATGCCTATAGATAATGACTCCCACACGGTGTTAGCTTAATTCAATGCTAGAGCCATAATTAGTTTGTCAATTAACTAAACGACAAACGTTAACATGAATAAACATTCACATAAAGAATTCAATGACGCCCATCCTAACTGCCAGCTATAAACTTAATCATAATTAAATTCCTAAATACATTCTTACTTCTGTATATGTAAGAAATCCAATTATCTTATAAGTTTATTTTATTGAGTATACACTTAAGTAATAACAGCAGATATTACTATTAATGCCCCACTAAACATCAACCAAAAAAAAGCAAAAACAAACCACTTTTGAATATGTTTAGGTATACTCTGCCTTTTTTCAAACATTCCGTAACGCTTAGCATGAAAGGACCAAATAAAAACCGTAGCGTATTGTAGAATTCCGCTAGCGGATAAAAAGATGTTAAGGCTATAAAACTTAACACCATCATCAAGAGTTTCTTCGAGTAATGGTAACCACTTAGTTTTTAAGTAAATAACCAAACCAATCCAAATAAAAACACCTATACAACCACCGAAAAAAAGTATGCTGAAATGACTTGAATGGAAGATGGATCAATTAATTGCATTATTTTATACCATTCGCTTCATATAAAACTTCCCCTTTTGACTCACCATACTTGTTATGTGAATTATTTTCCGTATCTGCGAATTACAGATACTTTACCATTTTCTAACTCTAAAACATCGAGTACCACTTTACTGTAACTAAACTCAGAGCCATCGGAGCGTAAGCCTTTAGCAGAGAAAGTATGTTTAAGTGCAATAGAATTATAACCGACAATATACTCAAGAATTTTAGCTTCATACTCTGTATGAACACCTAAATAACGTGACATACCTTCACGCATTAGTTTTTTACCATTAGCCTCTCTGGAATCATCTGGAGCATTCGGGAAATGCTGATTGCCCACATCTTCAGTTAATAATGATAGATAACTCTCTAAATCTTCTTTGGATGCTCCAGGCCTTTGAGTATTAGTCATTGCTTGATGATATTGATTAACGAATTGCTCGTAATCAAATTGCTCTTCATTTGCAAACGCATCGGATGAAATTAAAATGATTAAAATAGCTAGAATTGAAATATATTTCTTCATTGGTACTCCTTACCGTGAGATTCACATAACGCCCTGTTAAGGGGCAAATTGTAGTTGGCTAAAATAAGCGAGGAACGAGCAAAAGCCAACTGTTATTTGTCCCGCTTGAACAGCTTGTTATGACGATTAATACAATGGACTATCTGATTTTAAAGAAGATTGATGAACCTTGCAGGCTAACCCATATGTTTTGGCCGATGATGATACTAAATCTAAAAACCATTTTGGTGCTGTTGGTGACACAAAAATATTTTCAATAAGGTTATTTAAATCTACCGGAATTGAAATTCCTGATTCAGGGATTGCTTCTACCCCTGAAATACTCCAATCCTTATCACACTTACATACTACAGCTCTGACCTCATTTTCATGTTCAAAGCTTTTCCTTTTTAGTCGATAAGCACCGATAAAGCCCATTTCTGGGGTATCTCTTTCAAAATCTATATATTTGACAGGAACCACAGTAGGAAGGTAACCATCAGGAGCGCCTTCAAATAACTCTTCTACCAAAACCTCCACGCGAGTCTGAATTGCCACTCCTTCATCGCTTTTTAAATACAAACTCCACATAGCCGCAGACTCATATTCATTACGGTGCCAGCAGTTGATTGCAACATGTTTTCGCAACTTTTTCCGCGTTAATGGATTTTCATGCATTCCGTGGAGCTCACCCCCAGAGTTTAAATAACTAGATGGATAGGAGCCTTCAAAATCGTCTAGCATGCAATCTACTCTAGATATATAGAGGCACTTTGAACTCAGTAAACTAATGAACTTGGTGAAGTCTAGATATCTCCATACTTTTAATCTTCCATTATACCTTCACATCGTCATAACGCCGGCAACAGCGGTGAGTTAAACTGGCGCTTGTTTTGCGGCTCCTTGCAAAACAAGTGACAGTTTGACGAGTCCGTTGCTTGCCCATGTTATGCATTTACTTCAATGCTGACATCGATCGAGTGTGAACTAATAATATTTTGTTGCTCAACCTCATTAACAAACTCAGTGTTACACGGGTTATTTATGCGAGTAATATTGCCACCAGACTTAGCGATATATTTATTGCTTGCTAACACAATTGCTTCAAATGCTGCGATTGCAGTAGGGTATTGGCCAATAGTCTGGTAAGCACTATAAAGCTCATTATAATTTGGATCATAAATAATTGCTTCAGCGGCTGCCATATCGGTATTTGGCACAATAACATGAGCTGAAATCTTAATGTTATTATCTGAATAAATATCTACTTCTTGAATCGGAATCATCTTCTATCCTTTTAAAATTAACTATCTACTAACACTGTGCATAACGCCCGCATAACCGGACGACATGGAGCGACCAGCGGAATGGCGTTCCGCGTTGATGCGCTTGTTATATTTGAAACACGCCATATCTAAAAAATACTATTACTCTGGAGCTGGTACTTTATTTGGAAATTCATAGATAAACTTCATTAACATTTCAGAAAAAGCAATTAGATCTTCACAGTCGCTTTTACTCATTAGAGCAATTTCATGAGTAGCTTCGTTTCCTTTTTTTCTAATGTGGTCAACCCAGCCGCGGCCATTTGGAGGAATATAGCCCTGCTCTGCAAGATAATTCACGTAATGAATAAATGGTTTACCTATTTCTGCACCTTGCTTTACGCCAATGTTCATTAGCAATTTTCTGCAAAGTAGAACTGACCCTGTATAGGCAGATGCAGCAACACAGTTCCGCGCTTCTTTGTACAATTCGGCTAAGTCTTCTGGCAAATGACCAACATCGTTTCCTGGAGCTACATCTGGATATTGCGCACCGCGCCCATTAAAATGCGTAGGTTGTGAGCAGTGAGTACAGAGATAAATAGCCTGATTATCATTTGAATAAAAGCCATCGCGAGTTGCAATGATATTGCCACAATGACCACAAGTATATTGAATTGACTTCAACTGATTTACGTTTTTCCATACCATTTAAAATAACTCCATTTTCAATATAACGCCTCGTTAAGAGGCAATAAAATAGTTGGCTAAAATTAGCGACGAAGGAGCAAAAGCCAACTGTTTTTTGTCCTTTTAAACGACTTGTTAGCAATCTATGAACCGAACCTAGACGCTATCTCTATTTTATTTACTAAGTAACCTAAAATACCAACGCCGCCATCCCAATCGAACTTATTTATTAGCTCTAAGATCCTTTGCGCTCTGGCTTTTTGCTCACTGCTTGCAGTAGTTGAATTAACAACTTCATTATATTTTTCTACAACGTCATTAGTGCCATGACGATAGGACTTACATGTCATTATGTATGTTTCAAGAACTGCCCCGTAATTGTTGGCAATCAGTTCTTCGGCTCCACTTTTAGAAGAAAGATGTTCAAATAATGCCGCTGGAGTCATTTCTTCATTTACAAAGGATTTATATAAATTAGGCTCTTTAACTTTTAAAACTATTAGATAACATAGGAATAGAGGATAAAGTGCGTAGTCGTTAGGGGTTGTTCTAATAGCTAAGCTTAATAAGGAGCAACAATGTTCTTGCTCTCTTAAAGTAAGATTATATATTTCAAAGAATTCAGAAAACATTTCTAAGGCTTGACGCCCCTCATACTGTGACTCTCTTCCTGTTTTGTTTGAAAAATAGCTATTGAAATCAAATTTCTTAAATAACGCTTTAACAAAAAGACCTTTTTCTGGAGGCGGTAAAAGGTAATCAAAATCTATAAACCTCCTCAAATATCCGTTTACATTGAGGTCTTGTCCGTACACGGCCTTAATTGAGTGCCCAAGTTGGGTTTTATCTGCACCTAATACAAATACTATATTACTCACATTAAAGAAATGCTTTGCTTTTTCAAGCACCTCAATTGAAAAGTTGGGTCTACATCGATCTAGTTCATCAATGATAAATACTAAGGGTTTGGGATCTTCTTTAGATGAAAAACTTGTGGCGAGTTCCTGTAGTGAATCTCTAAAAGCAGATAAAGTCTTTTTTGATTTTTCATAACTTTCTAGTTCTTCTTTTGCGATTGACTCAGCAAAACCTGCAAGAGCTTGCTCTGTTACTTTATCAAGATCTAGAGCACCTGCTGTTGCAACTTTTGCTGCTACAGGAACAGTTCTTTTTAGCAAGGTTACTCCAAACCCTTTCGCCTTATCTAGGTACTCTTTTGCCTTGGAGATATCTTCAGGTGCTGAGAGTTCGTCAATTCCAGAGCTGATTTCACCAATAATTGAAACTAGTGCATCATCTGTAAAATCATTTTCCCAAGCATTAAAATAGATAGTTGGTACTGCACTATCTTTAAGATGTTGTTCCCACATCCTTAAGAAAGTAGTTTTTCCTTGTCCCCAAGGAGCATCTAAACAAACAACCATAGGATCTTGAGTTGAGAGAACGAATTGAGTAAGAACTTCTGCGCTTTCTAACCTATTTAATTCATCATTTAAAAATGGGCTACCCGGCTCAACTACTAATTCACGATTCTTGATAATCACTCTGACTCCTTGAGATTGCTAACAGCTTATTCAAAGGATCTAAACCCGCAAGTTGTAGACATAAAATCCTTCTATTTTTTAATACTTTAAGTTTAACTCTGTATCTAAATGTAAATCAAGGGATTTATATTTGTTGTTTTTTTGTTGTTGTAAAATACAAGAAATAATCCCGCGAGTTGTTGAAAAAAAACTAAATACAACTACTGTTTTTATATACAGCACCAGCTAGAGCAGATTATGGCTTCTATATTTTTAGAATCAATCCGTGACTTTATGATAACGCGTCGTTATGCCAAGCGTACTATAGACACTTATCAATATTGGATAAAATTTTACATTTTATACCATGGTAAAAAACATCCGGCGCAATTGGCAGAGTCGGAGGTTGAGCAATTCTTATCTTATTTAAGTAATCAGCGTAATGTTGCAATGAAAACTCAGGCAACGGCTTTAAATGCTTTGGTATTTTTATACCGTCATATTATTAGTCGACCGTTATCACTTGAAATGAATTTTAATAAATCACTCGTGTCACCTAAATTACCGGTAGTACTGACCCGTGAAGAAATACAGCGTTTATTATTGGCAATGGATCCAAAGTATAAACTTATCGCTCAGATACTTTACGGTAGTGGTCTACGTTTAATGGAAGCTGTAAGTCTACGGGTAAAAGATGTCGATTATGACTATGTCTCATTAATGATTTGGCAGGACAAAGGCAATAAAAACCGCAGAGTAACATTAGCACTCGAACTACTGCCGTTGTTGCGCAGCCAAAGTCACTTGGTAAATGACTACTGGCATCGAGATAAACAAGCAACAGACTATGCCGGTGTCTGGCTTGCGAATGCATTAGCTAGAAAATACCCAGCGGCTCCTTATGAAATGAGCTGGCAATATTTGTTTCCTTCAGCCCAGTTAAGCATGGACCCAGAAAGTAAAAAGCTGCGTCGCCACCATATTGATGAAACAACAGTTCGTAAAGCAATTAAACAGGCAGCAAAGCTGGCAAAAATTCAAAAAAATGTTACCTGCCATACACTACGGCACTCGTTCGCTACCCACTTACTTGAATCTGGTGCAGATATACGCACGGTGCAAGAACAACTCGGCCATAGCGATGTTCGCACCACGCAAATATATACGCATGTTTTACAACAAGGCGCGAACGGGGTAATTAGCCCACTAAGTAAAATATTATAAAGTTTGAATTTAAAAGACTTTTGTCTAATCTAATAAACTTTAAAAATGAGCTATAAATTGGAGGCAATGCAATAAAAGCACTTTAACCAAAAGGGGCTAACGTATGTTAGCCCCTTTTGTGTGTGTTTTATTTACAGTGTGTTATTCAGTAACAACAAACCATAGCCAGCGAGTTGCTCGTCATTGAGGTCGTGTTGCCAGTTAGGCGTTAACCCATTGCGTTTTATGCTACTGATGCTTTGCGGGTTAGCGGTTAAATTAAGTATAAACATACTTTTACTGCCGTTTAACTCGCGAGTTATTTCGACAAGGCCATTGTTGTGCTGTGTTAATTCATAACTGCCTTTAATACCCAGCTCTGGGCGCTGTTTTTTTTGTGCAATTAAGTGCTGATATAAACGCCACAGTGAGTCAGATTGTACTTGTTGCGCTTTTACATTGCGATCAGCAGCATTAATTTGCTGTGCTAAATATTCAGGCCACCACTGGGTGTAGTTATCACCAAACAGTTCAGCCTGCTCAACCCAACTTGTTTGAGCTTGAGTAAAACCAGCTTGGTTGCTGTTATTCCACTGCATTGGTGCGCGTTTATAAACATCGTGACCTGTGCCACCTTGTGTTAGGCCAATCTCTTCACCGTAATAAATATACGGCGTGCCAGGAGAGCTAAATAACATGGCAGCAGCAAGTTTTGCTTTATCGTCGTGTTCAACAAGTTGATAAGCAACACGTTCTTGGTCGTGATTAGTTAAAAACGGTGCAAAAAAATCAAGCGGCGCAGTTGAATCAATACGCTGCTGTAAATTTTGTTTGAGCACATTGGCATCAACTGTATTCACTTTTTGGTTAGATTGCATGGTGCCAAATTGCGCTTCACCACTGGCATCGGGTTTTAATAAGCCCAGTATTTTATAGCCCACTTCAAAATCAAATCCTTGATCGAGGCCCTTACCTTCGCCAAAGTATTTTGCAGCAACAGGAATGTCAGCCCATGCTTCACCCACTAAATACGCCTCTGGATCAACGCTTTTTACGTATTGGTTAAAGTGCTGCCAATATGCAATGGTTTCGTCGGTATCGGCTTGCGCATCTGCGCCACCTTCCATTGCAAAACGTACTGCGTCTAATCTAAACCCTGCAACACCTTTATCAAGCCAAAACTTAGCCATTTTTTCCATTTCGGCAACAACATCAGGGTGGCGTAAATTCAAGTCTGGTTGGCTCGCTCCAAACGCACCATAGTAATACTGCTGACGTGTTTCATTCCAATGCCATACAGCATCGGGTTGGTCGTTATTACTCCATGCGTGGCCCCAACCACTTCCGGCTTTTGGCATATCGTCGCGCCAAATAAAGTAATCTGCATAAGGGGCTTCATTATTTGCTGAACGCTGAAACCATTCATGGTTACTTGATATATGGTTTATAACTAAATCAAGTATGACTTTCATGCCTTTGTCGTCAGCAGCTTTTATAAAGGCTTCAAACTCGGCCATGCTGCCGTAGTCGTTTTCTACTTGATAAAATTCAGTAAAATCATAGCCATGATACGACGGTGCTTCAAACATTGGGGTTAACCACAGCGCATTTACGCCGAGCTCTTGTAGATACGGGAGCTTTTGGGTCATACCATTAAAATCACCATGACCATCAGCATCGCTGTCGTAAAAACTGCGGGGCCAAATTTGGTAAAAAATGGCGCTTTCCCACCAAGGGTTTGCTTGTTGTTCAGTATTTAGTGGCGATGTTTCGGTGTTATTCGTTTTGTTATTTAATGATGGTGCGCTTTGGCAGCCTGTTAGCATGATTGCTAATGCTAATGCTAATGCGCTCAAGGTAAATGTTTTCATTTCAGCCTCGTTATTATTGTAATAAATAACATAGCCGTATTTTACTACGGCTATGTTAGTTAGTTTGCGGTTATTTTAGTGCTTTAGTTACCACCGGGTAATGATCCCATACCTGCTTGTCGCTTAGTGAGCGCACTAGCTTTACGTATTCCGCATGTGTCCACGCCAATGGTGTGGCCGAGTTAGTACCCTCGCCTAACGTGTAACCCGCTTTATTAATGCCTACACCATCCCATACTTGTTCAGGTAGCATCATCCCTTGGTTAGCAAATTGCTCTAGCCCTTTTACATAGCTATTTTTAATAGCCTGCTGTTTTGTTGCATCTAAACTATTATTGGCATTTGCGGCGGCAATTTCGTAATGACCACGTTCACCGGTAAAAAATGGCCAAACTCGCCCACGCTGCCCTGGGCTATTTTTTCCACCTTGCGCATAGTTAGCGCCCGTTACCTCGTCTTCACCGTACCCGTCGTTACCATAGCGGCGGTAGCCTGCAAATGTGCCGCTGCCGTCAGTAAACTCAAAGCTGTATTTAACTTGTAGGTTATCTGTTAGGGTTTCATCATCATATTCTGGGAGTGTTTTTACTATGCTAGGCGCTAGCGCATCACGTACGCCATAGCGAACGAGTTCTAAAAATCCACCATCGAGTATTTGCTTTTTATTAAAGCCTTCACGGCCATTATTAGCGTTAATTTTAGTATTTGAATTGGCGTCTTTATCTTGGCCAATACGAATAAAATATTCACCATCTGAGGCACTCGACTCTAAATTACCAGCCGTTGTAAACATTAATTTTTCAATATCATTATTATAACGCTTAGCTGTATTTAGGTAACGTGTTGCATTGGCATCATCACATGCTAGTTTAGCGATATCGGCTGCAGTAATTAAACCGGCAACAACCGCGGCGGTGGTTGATGGAGAATACCCTTCTTGCTCTTCCCAGCGTTCTTGCTGAGTGGCTGGCGGCGTTATTTGTGTGTCGTTCCATAGAATGTTTGCACGACCACCCTCAACTAAAAAGTCTGCCGCAGGTTTTAACATACGACTATACCAATCAGTGAGCTCTGCATCACTTAATACACCTGCCTGATGGAGTTTCCAAGCAAGCATGAGTGGCATTGCAGTTTGGTCAAGTTGTACGCCCACCCATTCTAGTTCACCATCAACATGTGTTTTTTGTAAAAACCACCCTGTATCGCCTTTATTGCCTGGGGTTTTGCTGTTTACTTGAACTTTTTCAAGGTATTCGAATGCGGTTTTAGCGGTCGCATTATCGCCCATGGCCATAAACGCCATGGCAACTTGATAAAAGTCGCGCACCCATACCGCTTTGTAACCAGTAGAGCCTGTTTTAGCCGATACGGTTTCGCCCCATGGGTTAGATAATGAGGCAATAAGTGCGCCTGCATGAGTTTTATCTTCTTGCGCTTTAAGTACCATGGCACTGATGTAAAGTAACTTGCCGTTATCTGCTGTTTGTTCGCTCATATTATTTAGCGGTGCAAGGCTTTGCAGGTAGTCTTGCCAACCAAGCGCTTCGCCTTTACCGTTGTAATTATCAAGCACCGCTTGGTAACCTTTGGCTAACGTAGCTTGCCCTTGTTTAAAGCTGATTTGTTCGCTATTACCAAAGCTTAGGGTTAAATCGAACTGGCTGTTTTCACCAATTTCACCCAGCTCTGCAAGTAGGCTAACATTACCCGATTGTTCACCGGTATTTTTATAAACCTGAGTAAGCTGCTGAGTTGTTTTAAGCTGGCTTAAACCATCGCTCACACCTGTAAAACCAACACTTGTTTGTTTAAATGGCTGCGCACCTTGCAATGAAAGGTAGCTGTTGTCTTGCCATGCCAGCAATCCTTGTTCTGTTGTTTTAGCAAAATCATCAAGGCCGTTATTATCAACATACGGGTTAACGCTTACGTATGCCTTAACGCCTTCAAGCTGGGTATTAAAAATACTGCGTACAAATAAGCTTTGCCCATCAGGATCGGTAAATATGTGTTTTTCGAGGCTAAAGCGGCCTTGTTTATCTTTGCTTACTACTTTGTAAGCTAATGATAACGGGCGACCTTTATCGTCTTTGTATAAGTAGTCAATGGTAACGTCTAAATCGTCAGCTTCTGTGACTGTAAAATCCTTTCCTACTACCACAAATTGCATGTCTTTAATTTGCGCTTGGTGAATAAGCCCAAACATCGTTTCGGTGATCATACCTTTGGCAATTGAAAACCATACTTTTGACACCGTTCCTGTGGGGGCCTCATCACTGTAGTGGCCATTTTGATATTGCTCAAAAGATGTGCCAATACCGGTTTTACCTGCATAGGCCCAAAATGGCTCTGCGCCAGGGGCTCCCGGTGCCGATACTTGCATCATAGAGCTGTTTGATGGCTCTTGCTGCGCGCCACAAGCAGTTAAACCAAGCATTAATAAACTGGTGGTAATTGTATTTAATTTTTTCATTTTAGAGCCTTAATTAATTTCAGTTTACTCGTTACTTTACTGAGTGTGCTTAACACGCAATACCGCAACCGCTGCAAGTACAAACGACACAGCGCCCAGTACTAATGCGTAAATAGGTTGGTTTTCAAAAAAGTGGCGTAATATTAACCCCAGTACGCTGGCGGCTAATAATTGTGGGATCACAATGAAAAAGTTGAAAATACCCATGTAAACGCCCATTTTATGGCTCGGTACCGAGGTGCTTAACATGGCATAAGGTAATGACAAAATAGACGCCCACGCAAAACCTACGCCTATCATTGGCCAAATAAGTAAACTTGGATCTTTTATAAACATAAAGCTCGCTAGACCCAGCGCACCTAAAATAAGGTTAAGTGCATGTGCTACTTTTAAGCCGACGCGCTTAACGATGATCGGGATACATAAAGCAGCAATCGCGGCAAAGCCGTTGTAAGCGGCGAATAATATACCCACCCAATCTGCACCGTTGTTGTACGCTAACGAGCTGGTATCGGTACTACCGTAATGAAAGCTAGTAACCGCTGAGGTGCTGTAAATCCACATAGCAAATAACGCAAACCAACTAAAAAATTGTACCCATGCCAATTGCTTCATCGCCTCAGGCATAGTGAATACATCATTCACTACATTATAAAAACCGCCGCTAGTGTGCTGTTTAGCTTTTAATGCCGCTGCAATAAATTGAATAACACCAAAACTAACTAACCCAGCAGCCAGCAAGTAAAGTTCTTTTTCCAGATCCAGCCCTAATACCGTGACTAAAACAAGCAAACCTAAGCCGCTAAAAATAACGCCGCCTTTGGTAAAATTAACACTATTAGTAATATTGGTTTGTGTTGTTTGTGATTCTTGTTGATTAAATTGTGCGAGCTGCTCGGGTGAGTACTCTTTTGTAGTGACAATAGTCCAGCCAACTGCAATAAATAAAATAACCCCACCAAAGTAAAACGAATACTTTACAGAATCAGGAATTTGACCAATCGGTGCGGTATTAGCAATATCAAACCAGTTGGTCATCATCCAAGGGAGTGCTGATGCAACCACCGCTCCCACACCAATAAAAAAGCTTTGCATGGCATAGCCTGTGGCGCGCTGCTTGTTGGGCAGGTTGTCACCTACTAAAGCACGAAACGGTTCCATGGTAACGTTAATTGAGGCATCCATAATCCACAGCATACCCGCAGCAATCCAAAGCGTGGGGGAATTTGGCATAATAAAAAGCGATAGCGTGGTTAATATAGCGCCATATAAAAAGAAAGGACGGCGGCGGCCTAATTTACCCCAAGTTTTATCACTCCAATAACCAATAATTGGTTGCACAATTAAGCCGGTGAGTGGCGCTGCAACCCATAAAATAGGAATATCATCGACATTAGCGCCGAGTGTTTGAAAAATTCGGCTTACGTTACCGTTTTGCAGTGCAAAGCCAAATTGAATGCCTAAAAAGCCAAAGCACATATTCCATATTTGCCAAAAGCTTAAGGTTGGTTTGTTGTTATAATTCATGATCAGCCTTATTTGTTAAAACGGCACTACTGAGTGCATCAAGGGTCAGCGTAAAGGTTGTACTTTGTTTCTCATCGCTCGCCAAAATACCGTTATGCGACTCTAATAGATCGTATAGCGTTGAGTTTGGTTTGAGCATGGTTGCTTGATTTAGCGTGAGCGTAATAGTGACTGTTTGTGATTGCTGGCTAAAGTTGCTCAGCACCCATAATGATTGCTGACCTAAGGTGCGTACAAAACCCACCACTCTATCACTGCCTGTTACCATCAAGGGTGCCATATCACCGGCAACAACAGCAGGTAAGCCATTAAGTTCCATAATTGCAATATAGTATTGACGTAACTGTGCTTGCTCAGGAGTTAAATTTGCGCCATCAAACTTGCCATTATTCATCCATGCTTGGTGCGCTGGTACACCAATGTAATCAAAAATACTAGTGCGTGTAGGCGAACCAAAGCCTGCATTTTCTGATCCATCTTCACCTACCTCTTGACCAAAATAAAGCAAGGTTGGCGAGCGACTAATTAAGTTAGAAACCACCATAGCCGGTTTCCCCCATGCTGCGTTGCCAGCAAAGTCAGGACTTGCGATACGTTGTTCGTCATGGTTTTCTAAAAAGTGCAGCATGTGCTGTTCAATGTCTGCCACTTCAGCTTGTGCTTTAAATAACGTTTTAGCGGGTTGTTTACCTTGCATAATCCCTTTTAGGGTGTCGTAAAAACCGACCTTGTCATACAAGTAGTCCATTTTACCTTGGTGAATATAGGTGCGGTACATCAATGGGTTATATACTTCGGCGAGTAAAAACGCATCGGGTTTATGTGTTTTTATTGATGAATTTAAAAAGCTCCAAAATTCAACGGGTACCATTTCAGCCATATCATAGCGAAAGCCATCAACCCCTTTATCTAGCCAATAAAGGGCAATATTTCTAAATTTATACCAACTATTTGGCAGTTCTTTATCTTGCCAAAATTCATAATGTGCACGGTAATCTTGGTTTTCAAGCGATTTAGGTAAAGTTGGAAAGTCTAGGCTGCCATCGGGTTTAACACCGTAGTTAACTTTTACCGTTTCGTACCAGTCGTTTATATCAGGCTTTGGAGCACGTGCACCATTGCCAGTCCATTTTGCTGGGATTTCACTAAATTGACCATCGGCTAAAGGGTGTTTGTTGCCACCTAATACTTGGTAGCTGTCGCTTGTTGGTACTTTAAATGATTCACCCGGTACATAGTAAAAATTATTATTTTTAGCATACGCCTTGCTAGTATCATCGTCCTCGCCAAAGTCTTTCACACCGTTAGGCTTTGCGATTGAGTGATAATCTCGAGCCACATGATTAGGAACAATATCAATAATTACTTTCATGTCATGCTCATGAGTACGCTCAATTAGCGCGCTGAACTCTTCGAGTCTATTAGTAACATTAATTGCCAAATCAGGGTTTACATCGTAATAATCTTTTATTGCGTAAGGCGAACCTGCACGCCCTTTTACCACATCAGGATCGTCTTGTTTTATACCGTACTCAGTGTAATCACCCACCAAGGCATGATGCAAAACGCCGGTGTACCACACATGCGTGGTACCTAGCTCTTTAATGCCTTTTAATGCCTCGTCGTTAAAATCAGCAAACTTACCAACTCCATTTTGCTCTTTGGTTCCCCATGGCACATTAGCGGTTTGGGTGTTACCAAATAAACGAGTAAATACTTGATATACCACTGGCTTAACTGGGTCTGTTTGCTTAACTAACAAATCTGTTTTTATCTCTTTGTCATCACTGCAACCGTGCACCAGCAATGCGCTGCATATAAGCAACGGCGTGTAAAATCTTTTTTTCATTGTGTGTGTCATTTTTATTTCAGTGTTGTTATAGGTTTATACTAAAGCTAAGTAAGGCTTGGTTACAGTTGCTGCATACGTATTCACAGCCATATTCAGTGACAATTAACCCGCAACCAAAGCACCACGTCACGCCACTTAGTTTGTTTTTAACTTAGCTAAAAACTCTTTATGAGTAGGTAGTTTATCTACCGTTGAATTTATTAGGGTTTTTAACGTTATGAATAAATCCGTTAGTTGTTCACTGCTTAATGAGTCAACAATACTGTTATAGTCATTTGGTATTAGGCCTTGACCTATAAACACTTGCTGCCAAGCTACTTCTGCAAATAACTCGTCGTTTTCGCGCACGACTTTGCCCGTTTGTTTAAATAAATCCATTTTATGCGCTAACGATTGAGGAATTTCCATTTGCTTACATTGACGCCAAAATGGGGTGTCTTCTCGCTCAGTTAATTTATAGTGCAAAATAATGAAGTCACGAATATGCTCGATTTCACTGATGCTTTGCTTATTAAATTCAGTTACTAACGCATCACTAACCCCATTATGAGGAAACAACTTAATTAAACGTGTGACCGCACTTTGTATTAAGTGAATACTAGTAGACTCTAAGGGCTCTAAAAATCCACTAGAGAGCCCTACTGCGACTACATTTTTATGCCACTGCTTTAAACGACGACCTGTTTTAAATTTAATTAAACGCGGGCTTGTTGTTGGCTCACCCGGTAAGTTATTTAATAAAAGCGCGGTTGCCGACTCATCCGATAAATAACGGCTGCAATACACTAAGCCATTACCTGTTCGATTTTGTAGCGGAATTTGCCACTGCCAACCTGCATTATGTGCTATTGATCGCGTATAGGGCTTTAATTCGTTACTGCCTGTTGATTGCACTGCAACAGCACTATCGCAAGGTAAATAATGTGACCAATCAACAAACCCCGTATTAAGAGTTTGCTCAATTAAAAGTGCGCGCTGGCCAGTACAATCTATAAATAAATCCCCTTGGATTTGGCCATTATCGTCAAGTGTTAAGTTGGAGATATTACCTGTCTCAGGGCATTGATTAACGCGTTCTATTTTTGCATCAATGTGTTTAACGCCGCGTGATAATGCAAGATTTTTTAAATATTCAGCATATAAAGTGGCGTCAAAATGAAAAGCATAACTAAGCCCTGGTAATTGAGTATTAGGAATAGTATTTAGTAGCGTAAATTTGTGCTGTTTAGCGGCTTGATAGTTAAGAGAAAAATCCCATAAAGAATCCTCGCTGCCATTAATGTGTCCTTTTACCCAAAAATTATAAAAGTCACAAAAGGGAAAATCTTTACCAAACGAGCCAAATGCATGCATGTAGCTATGCCCTGGTGTTTTCCAATTTTCGAACTCTATACCCAGTTTGATAGACGCATTAGTAGCATTTATAAAATCTTGCTCATTAATACCGAGCGCATTATTAAGCCCAATAATAGGAGGAATAGTGGCCTCTCCCACACCTATAGTACCAATGCTACTTGATTCAATAAGGGTAATATTAATTACTTTACCTAACACTTTATTAAGTAGTGCTGCGGTTATCCAACCAGCTGTTCCACCGCCGGCAATGACGACATGTTTTATTGGCTTCATATTATTGCTCACTTTTTTAAATCAGAATTTAAAAAGTTTGATAAAACTTAGGTAAAGTAGCTATAAAAAAACCCTTGTAAAACTAATTACAAGGGCTTCTTAATACAAAACTTATTATAGCTTGTAACTTACACCGAGTAAGTAAGTACGGCCATAGTCTTGATAGTCACGCACTTGCAGCGCATTATCGCCTTGCAATGATGTAAACGCTTCTTCGGTAATGTTTTGAATTTGGAACGTCATTGATAAGTTCTCAAAACCAGCAATACCAGAATCAGCAAAGTCATAGCCTACTTGCGCATCCCAAATAGTCTCGCCAAGTATATCAACTTGTTGTGTTGCAAAACCTGAACCGTAGATATCACCTTTAAAGTCACTACGTTTACGCATGCTGGTACGTGCTTGGAAACCATTGCGTTCGAAGTACACAGTTAAGCTATCAATTTTATCTGACAAACCTGGTAGTTCGTAATCGTTTCCGTTTTGATCTTGCAAGTCTTGCTCAACGCTGGTGTGGCTCGCAATTAAACCAAAACCTTCTAATGACTCATGTAATACACTGAAAGGGAATGATAATGAAAGCTCATAGCCCCATAAATTACCATCGCCACCATTCACTTTACTTGAACGGGTAGCTGTATTTCTATCCGCTGGAGGAACTTCGCCGGTTGCTGGGTCTTCTTTACCTGTTACATCAACATCATAACGCTCATCAAAAATCCATTGGTCAATGTCTTTATAAAATAACGCTGCTGAAAAGTAACCTTCTGCATCAAAGTAGTTTTCGTATGTTAAATCAAAGCCTGTTGCTTCTTTTGGTTCAAGCTCTGCATTACCACCAGATATAGACCAGTAGTTACCATTTTCGTCAGGCTTTTCGCTGTTATAGCTTGTCTCAATCGATGCATGCATTTCATCAAGGCGAGCACGAGAAATTGTTTTAGCCGCGCCAAAACGAATTGTTTGCTCTTGGTCGATTGCAAAAGATAAGTTTAAGCTTGGTAATACATTTGAATAGTCGTGGCTAATATCAGTAGGTGATGCAACCACTAAACCATTAACATTTGATGCTTCGAAGCCTTGTGATGACTGCTCAGTGCGTACATAACGTATACCTACATTACCTGTTACCGGTATGCCACCAATCTCAGCGTTAATGTCTGCTTGAATAAATGCAGCGGTAACTTCTTCTTGTACCGTCCACGAACGCGTCAAGTGTTTTTGATCCGTTAAGCTTTCTTGTAATAGATCGTAATAACCATCATTTACCAGGCCATTGGTGTCATAAGCAATCATGTCACCCATGCCAATAAAGTCTAAACTTGCTGAGCCTAAACGGTATTGCTCTGGCACTGATACCATACCTGGATTATCTAAAGAAAAATCTTTTAAAGTCATGAAGTAGCCTTCAGACTGTTTTACTTTCTCACGGTCACGGTAAGATAAACCAAGGTTAATACGGCTAAAGTATTCGTTTTCAAGTACTTTACTGGCCGCTAACTTAAGCGTTGAAAGCTCATCGCTAATTTCTGGGGCATTAATAAAGCCATCTTGTGCGGTATTTTGATAAGCCGTGTCATTTAAGCCGTACTTATTATTAAGCGCAGCACTGCTTCCCCAAGATAAAGGGCCGCCTAATTGAATTAAGTCGTAGTCGCTGTAATCAAGCTCATGAGTGAATTGTGCGCCCGTATTTCCACCATCAAATGCATACCCTATGTTATCGGCAACACCATTTGAATCGCCACGGCCAGTACCTGAGTAACTCTCAATACTCCAAATCGTACGGTCAACTTCTGAGTGGCTGGCATCAAATTCAACTGACCAATCATCGTTAATATCGTATTTAGCGTTAAAACCAAATTGTGATAGTTCTGCTTTTCGCTCTTCATAGTCGTTTCGAACAACAACACGCTGACCTTCAGTGATTGCACTGGTAATAAAGCCAGACTGCTCATCTACAGTAACACTATTTGGGTCGATGCTACCTTGACCCCAGGCGAAAGGTACTTCGATACCACGTAAGATTTTTTCATCATTAAAATCTACATATAGCGCATCAAACGTCATGTTTAAACGATCATTTGGTGCAGCTTCCACTACTAGCATCGCTGAATCACGTTCAAGTGTTGATGAGCGTACGAAAGGTTTAGCGCCGCCTAAAATTGAATAGTTTTGGCCATCATTCCCTGTAAACTCAGGGTAACCCCAAGAATTCCAGCGTTTTTCTTGGTTTGGAGAACTCATTGTGTTGTAAGCAAATGCTACACCTATAGTGTCATCTGCAAACTGGTCTATATATGAAACGGTGCCACGAAAACCTTTGTCATCGCCATCCGGGTTTAATTTATCAAAGCTAGTTTGCTCATACTGACCATTAAACATGATCACTTGTTCACCTTTACTTAAAGGCTTTACCGTTTGCATGTCGATTACACCGGCAATGCCTTCAGCTTCAATGCTAGCACTTGGCGTTTTATAAACGGTTACGCCGCTCATTATTTCTGATGGGTAAAGGTCAAACTCAACACCACGGTTGTCACCAATAGAGACTTGCTCACGACCATTAAATGTTGTTGCGCTTTCGTTTTCGCTAAAACCACGAACACTTACACGACTAGCACGGCCATCAAGACGTTGCGCTGTTAAACCTGGTAAACGTGCGATTGACTCTGCAATAGATGAATCAGGAAGTTTACCAATGTCTTCAGCAGAAATTGACTCAACCACCTGTGTTGAAAAACGCTTAGTATTTATTGATTCAACAACACTACCGCGAAAACCTTTCACTTCGATGATTTCTACATCATCATTTTTTATTGTTTCTTCTTGTGCCGCAGTGGTGGCAAAGCTTGATAATCCGGCAGCAGTTAATGCTAGCGTTAGTATACTTGGTTTGAACATAGCCATAATGTTTTCCCGTTACCCATAATGTGATACCCGCTTACTTGCTTAAGTGATAGTTAAACATGCGAGCTTATTTTGTTGTCGGAATGAATATTAACGCTCGTATTATTTTATTAACAACTTATTGCATACGTATTCAAAATAGCACCGCACGCACAAATTTAACATTAAATTTACAAACCAACATATAACCAACTGTTTTAAAATAGGTTATTTTGGTGCAAGAGCATTTTATGAGTTTAGTGCTAACCACTATTTATTTTTTTATGAAATAAACCTTTCATAAAACGCTGATAAAGAGAAGCAAGGAAATTTTATTTTTTAATTAATTACTAAATACACTATTTATACAAATGAAATTGGTAAGACCAATAACTAAAAACACCAACTCAGTGCAGACCTTTGTTTTTGTGCACCTAAACAGCGCAAACAATAAATTAACAACTCCATATTAGAATTGGTAAAATATAATAAGAATAATCCACGACTCAAATCGATTCCCTGAACGATTAGTTCATCCTGTTTTAATACCTTAAAATCGGTGCATACGTATGCAGGATTTTTACAGTATGACAGGCTTCAAGTATGCTTTTTCAAATAAACGGGGATTATTACCTCTAAAAAAAGAACAACACAAAGACAGTGTGAAAACGGAGAAAAGCATGGCCCAAAAGCAATGGTATAAAGGTGCGGTTATTTATCAGGTTTATCCGCGTAGCTTTCAAGATAGCAACAACGATGGCATTGGTGATTTAAAAGGGATAATAAATCGTATTGATTACATTAAAAGCTTAGGGGTGGATGCTATTTGGATCTCACCTTTCTTTAAATCGCCAATGAAAGATTTTGGTTATGATATTAGCGACTATCGTGATATTGACCCGCTTTTTGGTAATTTAGCAGATTTTGATGAGTTAATTGCGCAAGCGCATCAACGCGATATTAAAATTATTATTGACCAAGTGCTTAGCCATACCTCAGACCAACATCAATGGTTTATTGATAGTCGTGAAGACTTAACCAACGATAAAGCTGATTGGTATGTATGGGCCGATGCTAAAGAAGACGGCACAGCACCTAATAATTGGTTGTCTATTTTTGGTGGCGGTGCATGGCAATGGGAGCCACGTCGTGGACAATATTACTTACATAACTTTTTTACTGAACAGCCTGATCTTAACTTTCATAACCCCGATGTTCGCCAAGCCGTACTAGATAATGTTGAGTTTTGGCTTAAAAAAGGCGTGGATGGCTTTAGGTTAGACGCAATTAACTTTTGTTACCATGACGCTTTACTTCGTGATAATCCAGCAAAACCAAAAGAAAAGCGTCAAGGCCGTGGCTTTAGCGAAGATAACCCGTATGCATTTCAGTACCATTACTACAATAATACCCAGCCTGAAAACATAGAGTTTATGCGTGATATTCGTACTTTACTCAACAAGTATCCTGGTACCGTATCACTGGGTGAAATTTCATCTGAAGATTCATTAGCCACAATGGCAGAATACACCCAAGGCGGCGATAAACTGCATATGGGCTATAGCTTTGAGCTTTTAACTGATGATTACTCGAGCGAGTATATAAGAAATACCGTTACTACACTTGAGCAACGCATGACTGAAGGCTGGCCTTGCTGGGCATTTAGCAACCATGACGTAGAACGTGTTGCTAGCCGTTGGAGTGAAACGGGAGAGGTAAACCCAGCGCAATGTAAAATGTTAACCGCCCTACTTGCCTCTCTTCGTGGCAGCGTGTGTATGTATCAAGGTGAAGAACTCGGACTCGGTGAAGCCAGCGTTGCGTTTGAAGATTTACAAGACCCATACGGCATAACTTTTTGGCCAAACTTTAAAGGTCGTGATGGATGTCGTACCCCAATGCCTTGGGTAAACCTAGATAACTCACAACCAAATGCACACAATGCAGGATTTAGTGAGGTAAAACCGTGGTTACCTGTTGATCAACAACACAGGCTACAAGCAGTTGCTGAGCAAGAGAATGATGCAAACTCAATATTAAACGCGTACCGTGAATTTATGGCCTGGCGTAAAAACCAGCCAGTATTACTTGAAGGTGATATTGAGTTTATACAAACCGCCGAGCCAATTTTGGCGTTTTACCGCACATTAAACGAAGAAAAGATGTTGTGTGTATTCAATTTAAGCGGGGCAAAAGCAGAGCTTGTTATTGATGTTAGTGTTGAGAAAGAACATAACACGCTTTCTCATTACAACGCGCAGCTTAATAATAAAACACTGACCGTTGAGCCATTTGGTAGTTATTACGCCAACTGCAATTAGTATTTACATTATTAAAAATAAAAAACCCGAGCATTGCTCGGGTTTTTTATAGCAAATTTTTAGTGGTTAATTGTTTTACTATTTAAATAATCAGTAAATGCAAATAGTACACCTGATACCACAAACGTAACGTGTATCAGCACTTTCCAGAGTAATTCATTATTAGAATGAGACGTAGAACTTATAAATACCTTAAGCAGCTCAACGGCTGAAATGGCCACTATTGCACTGATCAGCTTCATTTTTAAACCAGAAAACCCGACCTTACCCATCCATACAGGGCGGTCTTCATGATTTTCGATATTAAGCTTAGAGACAAAGTTTTCGTAACCGCTAAAAATAATAATCAATAGCAGACCTGCTAACAATGCAGTATCAACTAAAGTTAAAATACCAACCAACAGCTCTTGATTACTAGCAGTAAACGTCGCTATCCCCATCATATATAGTTGTTTAAAAAACTTTATAAGTAGTAAAACCACAGCAAATAATAAGCCTACAAAAAATGGGGCGAGTAACCAGCGTCCTTTAAATATAAACGACTCAAGACCGTGTTCAACTTTATGAACAGGGTGTATTTTTTTATTTGTATTATTTGTGTGTGGCTCTGACATAGGGGCACCTAAAAATTAAAACGCGACATTAGCTTAAATTAAACGCTAACACAATCACTTCAGCCTAAAAGTAGGTACGCAATATGCTTATCCTGACGATAAAAATTTTTCGTTTTCCTTTGTGTGAATTGTGATTAAAAATCAGTTTACCAACAGAGATGTTCTGGCTTGGTTACACTTGTTTTATGTAGGCATTATTTGAATGCATAATCGATTGTTACTCCATTTTTAGGAATAAAAAAATGAATAAAGCATTACTCGCGTTAATCGTTGCACCATTTTTCGCTTTATCAGCTGCAAATGCAGTTGCAAGCGATACTACAGACGCTTCAGCCGAAACGATTCAAGAGTTCACAGAAATGTGTATTAGCTGGGCTAAAGAAGACGACGTAAGCGATGAAGCAATTTATAACTATGTTTTAAAGTGTGTGAATGATGAACTAACATCTGAAGGCTATAACAAAGTCACTGCTGTTAAGATTTAATGAATAATTGAGCGGTTCAAACCTAAATTGGTTACATTTTAACTCTGTAAAATAAAAAATCAGGTTAAAAATGCCATTGCGATAGGTTTGATAATGCAAAAAAAAACCGGAACTGTCACAGGCTGTGCGTTCCGGTTTTTTATTATTAAAGCGATGAATAATTAATTATTCATCATCTTTTTTTGGTTTGGCTTTAGCTTTACTTTTAGCTGGCGCTTTTTTAGCTGCAGCTTTCTTTTTAGGCGCAGCTTTTTTCTTAGCCTCTTCTACCCATTTACCACCCTCATAATGGGCCGTCCAACCAGTTGCTTTACCATCAACTTCAGTCATCACATATTGGACTTTGTTTTTACGACTGTAACGCACAACAGCAAGGTTGCCATCAGGATCTTTGGCTGGTGCATCAGCTAGGTAGTAAAACTTAGGCGAAATACGATCTCTAAAGCGTTGTAACTCTTCTACTTTAGGAGCACGTGTTTCTCGTGATTTAGGGAACGTATTTGCAGCTAAGAAAATACCAGCCGCGCCATCACGTAATACAAAATAGGCTTCAGACTTTTCACATTCTAATTCAGGGATATGAACTGGATCTTCTTTTGGTGGCGCAGCTTCGCCATTTTTTAACAACTTACGTGTATTTTTACATTCATCGTTGTTACAACCAAAATACTTACCAAATCGGCCTGATTTTAATTCCATATCAGCGCCACATTTATCACATTCGATAATAGGGCCGTCGTAGCCTTTAATTTTAAAGGTACCCTCTTCAACAACATGTCCCTGACATGCTGGGTTATTACCACACACATGCAATTTACGGGTTTCGTCGATAAGGTATGAATCCATCGCTGTTTCACAAATAGGACAGCGCTTCATTTGCATTAATGTTTCTGTTTCAACGTCTTCAACATCAGCTGCAACCGCTTCATCACCCGACACTAAATTCATAGTAGTAGTACAGCGCTCTTTAGGTGGCAGGTTATAACCTGTACAGCCTAAGAATACGCCCGTTGAAGCAGTACGAATGCCCATTTTTCTGCCACAGGTTGGACAGTCAATATCGGTTTCTACCATTTGATTAAGACGCATGCCGCCTTCATCTGGTTCGCCTTTAGCAATGTTTAACTGGGTTGAGAAATCAGCATAAAACTTATCGAGAACTTGCGTCCAAACACGCTCACCTTCAGCGATATCATCTAAACGACCTTCCATTTTAGCGGTAAAATCGAAGTTCATTAAATCAGTAAAGTTTTCAACTAGGCGATCGGTAACAATTTCACCCATTTTTTCAGCGAAAAAGCGACGATTTTCTACTCGAACATAGCCACGATCTTGAATAGTCGAAATAATAGACGCGTAAGTTGAAGGACGGCCAATACCACGTTTTTCAAGTTCTTTAACTAAGCTCGCTTCACTAAAACGTGCTGGCGGCTTGGTAAAATGCTGCTTAGGATCAAGCTCAACTAAGGTGAGAACTTCACCTTGCTTAACAGCAGGAAGTGATTGATCTTCTTCGTTCTTTTTACGCACTGCTGGCTGTACTTTAGTCCAACCATCGAAGCGAAGCACACGGCCTTTTGCCTTTAATGTGAAATCATTGGCGGCAACGGTTAATGTGGTTAAGTCGTATTCAGCAGGCACCATTTGACAAGCCACGAACTGACGCCAAATAAGCTCATAAAGCTTTTTAGCATCTGCATCCACACCTTCAACATGCCCTGAAAGTACCGATACGCTGGAAGGACGAATCGCTTCGTGCGCCTCTTGTGCATTACCCTTTGAGCTGTAATTAATTGGATCAGCAGGTAAATATTTTGCACCAAACTCATTGGTTACATACTCACGACACATCTCAACCGCATCTTTCGATAAGTTAGTAGAATCGGTACGCATATAGGTAATGTAACCACCTTCATATAGGCGCTGCGCAAGCATCATGGTCTTTTTAACGCCATAACCGAGTCGAGTACTGGCGGCTTGTTGCATGGTTGAAGTAATAAATGGCGCACTTGGGCGACTCTTACTTGGTTTTTCTTCAACGCTTACAACTTTGTATTCGGCATTCTCAAGGCTTTTAACTGCTGCTGTAGCTTGTGCTTCATTTACAGGCTTAAATGGCTTGTCTGCTTGTTTAGTGACTTCTAAACGTAAGTCAGACTCGCTATTTTTAACATCTGCATGAATATCCCAGAACTCTTCAGGAATAAACGCTTTAATTTCACGTTCGCGTTCTACCAATAAACGCACTGCAACAGATTGAACTCGTCCTGCCGATAAACCTCGTGCAACTTTAGCCCACAACAAAGGTGAGACCATAAAACCAACCACACGGTCTAGAAAACGACGGGTCTGCTGTGCAAAAACCATATCGGTGTTCAATTCACCCGGTGTTTCAAACGCTTGTTGTATTGCATTTTTAGTGATTTCGTTAAACACGACGCGCTTATACTTTTCAGGTTCGCCACCAATAATTTCTTGAAGGTGCCAAGCAATTGCTTCCCCTTCTCTATCCAAATCCGTTGCGAGATAGATTTGATCAGCATTTTGGGCAAGCTTTTGTAATTCTTGAACAACCTTTTCTTTACCCGGCAATACTTCGTAATGTGGTTCCCACCCTTTTTCGGGATCGATGCCCATACGCGCGACTAAGTTAGAGTAGTCACGTTGCTGTTTATACGCTGCTTTCTCATCAGGTGGCATTTTACGAACCTCAGCAGGTGTTTTGCTTGCTGGTACTTTGTTTTTGCCCGATCCTGATGTAGGTAAATCTCGTACGTGCCCAATACTGGACTTAACGATAAAATCATTACCTAAGTATTTATTAATTGTTTTAGCCTTAGCAGGTGACTCTACAATTACTAGCGATTTGCCCATAGTTGCCTATTTCTAACCTAGTTTTTTAAATGTGTTTAGCCGACTCATGCGGCGCGAATATTTATAGGTATATCTACAAACACTAGTTCTTACAAGCTTTTAATACAAACTTTTCAGTATTTACTGAATAAACAAACAATTTCTGTTGTTAATTTAAACAAACCAGCGTTTTTTGAATAATTGATGTGGAATATATAGAATAGAAACAAAAATGCCAACCTTATTGGTTGGCATTTTTTATCCTTCACATATTTTAAACCTTAGGTTCGTCTAAAATCGACATCACGGTATATTGGGTTTTTACACCTCCTGGCGTTTCAAACTCAATGTATAAAAACCCAGAATCAACATCATTTGGCTCAGCCTCTTTAGTAATATTAACTGAAACAGAGATTGGCGTTTTTTGTGCTGTATTAACCACGGTGTAATCTGTTAACCCTCTTAATACACCATTGTCGGCAGTGACGCTCACTGTAGTACCCGCAGGCAGTGGATTGTTATGAATATCGCTGAAGAAAATAGTCACTGAAATCGCACTGTAGGGCGTTGAGTCGCTGATATCAATAAGATTTATGTCGCACATACCTGCCATATCAGAAGCTTCTAAGCGAATACCATCACTTAAACTACAGTCATTTAAAGCCGTTACAGCTCTAATGTAAGGTGTACTACCTGACATAACTAACTCTGAACGAGCGCGCACATTAACTGTTTCACGAGTACACGCATTTGCAGCAAGGGCCTCATCACTACATAACAAGCCATTGTATATACCATCACCACTATCATACAGGCCATTATTTAATGGGCCTGAGCGTTCCACATACCACTCATCTTCACCACCATTAGAATCAACAGGGTCTATTGGCGCTGGTAAATTCCCATCAAACACCCCATTTTCATTAAAATCTATAAAAGCTTCAGGTAAATCTTGTAGAGTTGAGTCAAACTCATTTTGATTAAATTCACCGTTGGCAGATACATCATTAAATGACTCTTCACCCACAGAATAAGCAAGTAAGCTAACACGTCCACCTAGTGGGTAATCAATTGGCGAGTCATTAGGCGCATCAGTTAGCGCAATTGGATCGCCATTGCTATCTAAATAATTAATTAAGTTACCATTTGCGTCTAGTTGTAACTCTCTGATACCTAAAGTACAAGGTGCAGATTGTCCAAAATAACGGTCGCATTTATCTGCAACAGAATTATTATAAATGCTGTAATGATATGGGACTGGATTTTGGCTACGCCACTGCGCTTTACACACACCGTCTGTGGTGCGACAAAGTAATAAAGGTGTAAATTGTTCATCATCAATAGTGCCAACTGCACCACCTTCACTGGCAATATAAATTGCCGTGTTATCTGGTACAAAATTATTAAAATGATCGGCTGCAAATACGGTTAAGTCTGTAGTTACTCCTGCTTCGTTTAATGACTCGGTATTAAAGGTTTGCACTGCAAGCGTGAAACTATCCTGATCTGGCACACCTGTCGTAATAGTAATGTCATTAGAAACAATAGAGATCACACTATTCTGTGAGGTATCACTACTATCAATCTGATGCGAAGCAATCACAGATAAAATACCAGCAGCTTTTCCTGAACGAACGTTTACAGTCACTAAACCTTCGTTGTTAGTAAATTGAAATGCGCTGTCTAATAGAGCCCCACCAGGGTTTTGTGAAAGTGCAAAATCAATTTGCTTTTGACCCACTGGATTTCCATTTACATCTAAAAGCTTAAAGGTGAGTTCTGAATTCTCGGTCAAGGTTTGACCACCCGCTCCTTTAATAGCTAACACTTGATTAGTCGCCCCCATAAACGCAATTGAGCCAGTTTGAGCCGCAGCTACATTTATGTTTATAGTTTTTGTTGCAACATTACCGCCAGTAACTACGGTCGCGGTAATCGTATCTATACCATTACAGCCATCAGCTTTATAAGTTGCACTTGCCGTACCACCAATACTCGTTACCACATTATCGATAGTGGCCCTAGGAGTGGATTCTTCTGCGCAAGCAGAAGTGAATTGCACTTCCAGCGGAGTAGTAAATACATTATTACTACCGTCTACAATCTGAGCTGTAATAATCGTGGTAGAACCTGCAGATAGCACATCTCCGGTAGCAATACCTGCGCTTAAATTAACATTTACTTGAACAGCATTAATTTCAAATAAAGCACTCGCAACTCCACCCTGTGCGGTTAATTCAACTTGGCCAACGCCTGAGCTACTGCCAGGCAATAAATTTAAAATAGCGACACCAAACGCATCAGTTTTAGCTGTTAAGCTTTCTGGTAGTAAAATTCCTAGCGTGGTTGTCGCTTGAACCAGTACATTACTGGCTGGCGTATTACTACCAGGTTTTGTGATTTTTGCATAAACAATCGCTTGTTGCCCAAGTAAGTTGCTATTTTGTGAACAATCAGATGGATCAAGTTCTGTAGAATCTCTATCAATATTTAACCAACTATCAGGACAGTTTTGTAAGATTTTAATGTCAATATTTGCAGCAGAGTCATTAGATTGCGGCTCATCACCTGCGGTATAAAAACCGAGCTTACTTGTGGAGCCTTCGTAGCTGGCAACAATAGTTCCTGCTCCTTCAACACTGCCTGCACTGAGCTCAATAGTTGCAACACCACTTGTATTTGTTAATGCGCTTGCTGTAGCAGGTATGAAAGAGCCAAGTGTTGTAGTAAAACTAACTTCTTGACGAACAACAGGCTGTCCATCACTGTCAGTTACAGTCGCAACGACCTCAAGCGGATTGTTAGCGGTAACGATTCGATCTTCAAAATTAAGTTCAACTTGGGTATCTAGTACGGCATTGTCGCTTCCAGTATCCCCACCAACGGTTCCTGTCTCTTTCTCAAGTGAGCCACCACCGCCACAAGCAATGAGTAATGAGCTGAGCAATATAATGCTAAGCAAACGGGTTAAAGGCATATGTTTCTCCAATGCGCTATTACTAAGTTAAACTTATTTACTTAATGTTAACCTATAACTTAGTCTAAAATCTCAGATTTTTACTTCTTTTTGCGATAAAAATTTTTAAAAAGTTGACGTTTTTCCTGTAAAAAAAATTACATGCTGTTAGTCTATGCCAAATTTATAAAAAATAGATTGGAAATATGTCTAAAATCCGTTCAATGAGTTTAACTACTCGCATCATGATTGGTATGGTGCTTGGTGTTGCAGTAGGCTTTATATTTCAGGCTATATTAGCTGGTGAAGACGATTACCTAATCCCTCTTGGGTTATTCTCTTTGCCAATTAAAGCCTTTTTTGTTGATGGCCTTTTTCATGTAGGTGGGCAAATATTTATAGCTAGTTTAAAAATGCTAGTTGTTCCCTTGGTATTTGTATCCCTTGTGTGTGGTACTTGTAGTTTAAGCGATCCTAAAAAATTAGGCCGTTTAGGTGGAAAGTCGATTGGCCTATATTTGGTTACCACAGCGATAGCTATTACAGTGGCAATTACACTGGCACTACTATTTAATCCAGGTGAAGGGATTGGGCTTCCTTCTCAAGCAAGCTACGACGCAAAAGAAGCACCAACTTTAGCTCGCGTTATTATTGATATGTTCCCTACTAATCCATTTGAAGCAATGGCAAAAGGTAATATGCTACAAGTTATTGTGTTTGCTTTATTATTTGGTATCGCAATGGCACTTAGCGGTAAAGCAGGTAAACGTGTAGCAACAGTATTTGAAGACTTAAACACGGTTATCTTAAAACTAGTTACATTATTAATGAATATTGCCCCTTACGGCGTATTTTTCTTAATGGCTAAGTTATTTACTACTATCGAGCTTAACTTAATTGTGAGCTTAGCTAAGTACTTTGGCGTGGTTGTTTTAGCCCTGCTATTACATGCATTCGTAAACTACACCCTACTGCTAAAAATACTTACAGGCCTAAACCCGCTCACTTTCTTAGCTAAAATGAAGCACACCTGTTTATTTGCTTTTAGCACCTCAAGTTCAAGCGCAACTATGCCTATCACACTTGAAACTGCAACTAAGAAGCTAGGCGCTAATAACTCAGTGGCTTCATTTACTATTCCATTAGGCGCAACCATTAATATGGATGGCACTGCAATTATGCAAGGTGTCGCTACGGTATTTATTGCTCAAGTATTTAGTGTTGATTTAACTATATCTGATTACTTAATGGTGATATTAACAGCAACGCTTGCCTCGGTTGGTACAGCGGGTGTTCCTGGTGTTGGCTTAATTATGCTAGCTATGGTACTTAACCAAGTAGGCCTACCGGTTGAAGGCATCGCAATTATAATAGGTGTTGATAGACTACTTGATATGACCCGTACCGCAGTAAATGTAACAGGTGACTGTATGGTAACCTGTGTAGTTGCTAAAAGTGAGGGTGAATTAGATGAAAGTATCTTCAATGACCCTAATGCAGCTAAAGATTTAGAAGACTATCACAAGTCAATTGACTAACCGCTTCTCTTGTTAGTTATAAAAAAAGCCTTGCTACTTAAGTAACAAGGCTTTTTTATTGAGTTTTGTTATTAGGGATTTAACGCCTTAAATTTTGACATTAAACTTACACCTGCTTTATTCACTCCATGGCTAAGCCCTATTGCAAGCTTATCACTTAAACCTTTTTTAATTTTGTATTGAACCTTGTATATTTGATGCTGATGTTGCTGCTCTAACAATGCATCATCACTGGTTTTAATAGTATCAACCAACCCTTTTTCAATTGCTTGGGTTGCAAACCAATGTTCACCCGTTGCCACTAAGTCCATGTTCAAACTGGGACGCTGTGTGCTTACAAACGTTTTAAACAATACATGAGTTTGCTCTATCTCTTCACGAAACTTTTCACGGGCTTTATCGGTATTTTCACCAAATAACGTTAGCGTACGTTTAAATTCGCCCGCCGTAATTTGTTCAAAATCAACATCGTTCTTTTTTAATATTTTATTAAAGTTTGGAATTTGTGCAATAACACCAATAGAGCCAACAATTGCGAACGGCGCTGCAATAATATGATCAGCCACACAAGCCATCATGTAGCCACCACTGGCAGCGACTTTGTCTATTGATACGGTTAACTCAATACCAGCTGACTTAAAACGTTGTAGCTGTGATGCAGCTAAACCATAGCCATGCACAACGCCGCCACCACTTTCAAGACGAACTAACACTTTGTCCTTTTTAGGGTCCGCGATTGAAATAATCGCAGTCACTTCTTCGCGTAAACTCTCTACTTCATGTGCGTCCATACTGCCGTTAAAGTCAATAACATAGAGTCGTGATTTAGGCTCTTCTTTTTCAGCTTTTTTTTGCTCTATTTTTTGTTGCTTTTGATAGGCTTTTAACTCTTTTTTACCTAGCGTATTATTTAAAAAGCTTTCTTTTATATTAGTAAGCTGCTCTGATAAGTCATCTATTTCTATCTCACCTTTTTTTGCTTTTGGCTTAACAGCCGAGCTTACAATTAAGGTCAAAATGACAGCGATAGCAATAACAAAGGTAATGGTTTTAGCAAAAAACAAACCGTACTCGTATAAAAATTCCAACTGTATTCTCCGTTTATAAATTTCAGTCAATTTAGCATGCTTTAAAATAAAAAAAAGCCACTATACAGTGGCTTTTAGTACTTAATTGAATGGTTGATTATTAATTCGTCACAACCTCAGTGTTTTGCACCATTAAAAGGCGCCCTCTTGAAGCTAGGTAAGTAGCAACCTGCAATTGCATTTCAGCATTCGCAGCTGCACTACCCGCAACTGTAGACGACTCACCTTCATCTTGTGCTGGCGTTAATATTGACCCATGATGGCCGGTATTAAATTTAACTAAATAGCTAGAGCCCATTTCTGTTGGCGCTTGAGTGGTACTCACTGTTTCTAACCCCATAAAGTTAGCCAAAGGGACAGTACCTGCAATTGGGTTATTGGCAGTCATCGGCGGAATAACTTGATCTGGCTTGTTATTATCTGTGCCATCACCTACCACTACGTTCATGTATACAGGTGTTTCTAGTGCTTTAACCGTTGCTGCATAGTTGGTTGGGTCGCCACTATCTAATGCTGTTTGAGCTGCAAATACAAACTGCGTCATCACGCCCTTGATATTAGCAAGTTTATCAGTTTCTCCCGCCATCGTTAGTGCTTTTGCAAACTCAGTAAAGCCACATGAGATACTTGCTTGCGTTTGCGCTGACTCACCACAGTTAGAAACAGCGGGGCCATCTCTGAATGCCTTAAACTCTATCGATTCAGCAGTACCTGCTTGAGAAAGTACAGAGCCTTGAATAAATGGACCAAACGCTGCTGATTCTAGTAAGAAGCTTGCAATACCGCCACCACCACTTGCTAATGCTACAGCGTTAACCTTAAATAATGGGTCTACTTGGTCGGCCAATGGGCTATTAGCTTGTGCAATAAACGCAGGCGCTACAATTGATCCCAGAGAATGGCCAATGTAAGACACATCTTGTGAATTCATTGCGCTATCACCGCTGAAGTTTAGACCTAAACGTAAACCAAGTAAGTCAGCACTTGACTGGCGTAGGCTATCTCTAGCTACTAATAATGAGCTCAAGTTCATGTAACTAAGTACAGAGCCTGTCGTTGCGTTAAAGTCATCATTACCGTCTAAATCAACGTCTACACCACGCTCGCCATGACGAGGATGGTCAATTGCAACTGTGGCAAAGCCTTGCAGTGAAAGCTGCGCTGTTAGTGTTAACATGCTTTCTTTTTGTGTGGTTATACCGTGTTGCATAATCACTACTGGCCAACCACCTGCTGGCATAGCAGTAAATGGCTCTAAACCTAAACCTGTACGGTATGCATTAACAACCGGTAAAATCGGCTTAGTAATTTGCACTGGCACATTAGCCATGCTCTGCACTTTAGGAAGTGAGTTATATTTAGTTAAGTGTTTAGTGCTATCAAGCCCTAAATCACGAAGCTGTCCATCACTCAAAGCAGCACACATTGCATCGTTAGTGCTAATAGGATCGGTTGGGAACGCTTCACCAGCTTGCGCTTTATAGCCTAAAATAGCGACAGCACTATCACACATACCTTGCCAGTAAGTATCGTTTAAATCACTGATCTCTTTACCTTCAGGCGTGCCTAAATACATAGGTAATTGAATGCTGCCTTTTTGATATTGCGCAGCTTGGAACACATCAGGTACAGTCACCCCCTGCAATGCAAAAGCTTGTTGTACGTTAGCCATAGGCTGAGTTGGAATTTGCAACGCAGGCGTTGGAATTGTTGGCTCTGTTAAGCTTGCTGCTAAAACCTTTTTAATCGTGCCAAGCACTGGTCCTGCTGATTGCATTGTCATAGCAGCAGAAAAAATAATATCGTCTTTTGTAATATCACCAGAGCTTACTACTACGTTTTCATAACTATTCACAGCTCCTTGCAGCGCAAGTTGTGATGGCGTTACTAAAGGCGCTTCTTGTTTAACAGTGGCATATGTTGAAGATGGTTCAATTGAGCGACCTTCCGAATCTTTCAGTCCAGTCGTTAGCACATTAATGTATGAACTACCGGCTTTAAAAGGCTTAAGTGGGACAATAGCTACTGCATCACCAGAAGCTTGGGTTACAAAATCCACGCCAAAGGTCAATTCGCCTACTAATTTACATGCTGCACCGGCTGGTGCTTGCGAACATTCGGCATCAGTTAAACTTGCACCCATGATCACTTCAAAAATACGTACAGAGCCTGGTGAAGCTGCAGACGTTTGATCAAGGCTAATGCCCGGTGGAAAGGTTAGATCAATTTTGAATGGCACTTGAGTAGACCAGCCATCAAGTGCGCCTATTGCTAGTTGCGGATCTGCATATTCAGCTCGAGAGATAGAAACATTCTCGTCATTTAATTCCCCAGGAATATTGAGTGTGCCATCAAGCGTACCACTCATCAATAAATCATTAGGAACCGAAATTACACCATTTGCAGGGTCAAACTTTACCGTAGCTTTTGGAATAACTGTAACTGAATCGTTTTTAACATCTTCTAACGTTTCTCCGCCGCCACAGCCTGCTAATGCAGCTGCAACTGAGAGCGAGAGTAGCATTTTTTTCATAGTGTTCTCCGCACAAATCTTATTTTTATAGTGTGTTTATAGTCAGTGTAATTAAGTTAAAATAATGTAGCTAGTATATTAATGAGACATTAGACCAGTTAAACTTAACGTAAACTTTCTAGTTTCGCCACCTAAATTTGTAATAAATTCGATTACTTGTCGATTTGCTATGTTAAAATCAAAAAAAATTTAAACATTGGTACTTTTATGCATACCTATCAAGCAACTGAAAACGCACTTAAAGACAAAGTAATTTTGATCACAGGCGCAGGTGATGGTATCGGCCGTGTCGCAGCTATTACCTATGCTAAACATGGTGCAACCGTTATTTTATTAGGAAAAACAACTAATAAACTAGAATGTGTGTATGACGAAATCGTCAATGCAGGCTACCCACAGCCAGCGATTGTGCCTATGGACTTAAAAGGTGCAACTAAGCAGAACTATCGAGATTTAGCCGCAACAATCGAAAGTCAATTTGGCCGCCTTGATGGACTATTAAATAACGCTGGTATTTTAGGTACTTTAGGGCCGTTAGAGCATTTTTGTTCATCAACATTCGAAAATGTGATGAAAGTAAACGTCACCGCACAAGCGATGATCACTAAAGCGCTATTCCCTGTCATGCGTAAATCAAAAAGTGCCTCAGTGGTATTTACCTCATCGGGTGTCGGTCGTAAAGGAAGAGAGTTTTGGGGACCTTATGCAATTTCTAAATTTGCGGTTGAAGGTATGATGCAAACATGGGCGTGTGAAGTTGAAAAAACGCCAATCCGTGTTAACTGTATTAACCCAGGCGCAACCCGTACATCAATGCGTGCAAGTGCATTCCCAGGTGAGGATCGTGATTTACTTGCGACACCTGAAGATTTAATGCCAACTTATCTGTATTTAATGAGCGACGACTCAAAAGATATCAATGGCCAATCGTTAGACGCACAAGTTAAAAAATAATATTTAGTTTTAACGTAAAAAAGCCGCTATAAAAAGCGGCTTTATTGTTTTATTAGTAGCGTAATTACTTACGTTTAGTCGGTTTTACACGTTGATTATGCTTTTTAACCGCCTTACGAATTTGATTTATTTTCGCGCGTTTATCTTTACGTTTTTCAGGGATAACCGACAGCTTAGTTTGCGTTTCTTTACCAAGTTTAACTGTTTTACGTAAATAGTTAACTGTGTCTAAATCGTACTCAATCCAACCACCTTGTGGTACACGCTTATCAAGCTCTAATTTACCGTAACGTATACGAATTAGGCGTGACACTTCCACATCTTGTGATTGCCATAAACGACGAACTTCACGATTACGACCTTCGTTAAGAGTTACGTTGTACCAGCGGTTAATGCCTTCACCGCCCATAGGCTTAATACCGGTAAATTTAGCCGGACCATCTTCAAGCTCTACACCGCGAAGTAAGTTTTTCATTGTTTCGTCAGTCACTTCACCAAATACACGAGCTGAATATTCGCGTTCAACTTCGTAGCTCGGGTGCATTAAGCGATTTGCTAATTCACCGTCATTGGTAAAGAGCATCAACCCTGACGTATTCACATCTAATCGCCCTACTGCTATCCAACGATCGCCATCTATACGTGGCAATCGGTCGAATACAGTACGACGACCTTCTGGATCTTTACGAGTACTTAGTTCGCCCTCTGGCTTGTTGTACATAATTACGCGACAAATTCTGTCAGCTTTTTCTTCAATTTTAACAGTGTGGCCGTCAACACGAATTAAATCGGTTTCTTCAACCCTGTCGCCTAACTTAGCTACTTTACCGTTTACACTCACACGATTAGCGTCAATGTATTTTTCCATTTCGCGGCGTGAACCTACCCCTGCGCGGGCTAGGACTTTTTGTAACTTTTCACCTTGTATACTCATTTGGATGGTTCTCTCACAGAAGGATCACTTAATAACTGGGTAATTTTACTTTGCTGTTGCTCTGGCAATGCAGGTAAATCATGAAGTCCCGTTATTGAAAAATAATCTAAAAATTGTTTAGTCGTTGCATAAAGTGCCGGTTTCCCAGGTACTTCTTTATGCCCAACTACTTTAACCCACTCTCTTTCAAGCAGAGTTTTAATAATATTTGAGCCTGTTGCTACGCCCCGTACTTGCTCAATTTCACCACGGGTAATAGGTTGTTTATATGCAATTAGCGACAACGTTTCGAGTAAAGCTCGCGAATACTTAGGAGCGCGTTCTTGCCATAAATTACTCAACCATGGGCTTAAACTGCTACATGCTTGAAAACGATACCCACTGCCTACCTCAACTAAGCGTATACCTCGGGTTTGATAATGAACTTGAATTGCCTCTACAGCATCATTAATGCGCGCCATAGAAATTGCTAAATCGTTTAAAACCGTGTCCTTAAGATGACGTTTTGATACGGGCTTATCTGCCACAAAAATCGCCGCTTCAATGATTTCAATTAATTGTTCATCACTAATTCGCCGACCTACCATAATCACTCTTAAGTTAATAAAAACACACAGCCATCTATTATGACAGAACAATCAGAAACTAGGAAAATATATTAACAAAATAACGTTTCATAGGCATAAAAAAGCCAGTGAAAAACACTGGCTTGATATCAAGTACATTCAGTAACGTAATTTAACTGTTTTTAAATTGCTCAAGTGCATCATCTTCTGCAACAGAATCACCATGCTTTTGAATATAGCTGTTGAACTCTTTTTTGCTTATTTGTTTATCTTTATTACGATCCATGTAACCAAAATGATTTGATATATCATCGTCATCAGCTTCAGTAACTGAAATAAAACCATTGCTATCATTATCTAAGCTTTTAAAATCATTTTCTATTTTATCAAACTTAGCAATATCAGCTTTAAATGCAGACTCACTCACTTCACTATCTGTAGCAACTTTTCCAGCATTTAGCTGCATATAAGCATCATATTCATTACGGCTTATTTGATTATCCATATTTGTATCTATGTTTGAAAAGTGCTGCCAAATACTATCATCGTCGGCTTCTGTTTTAGAAATAAAGCCATCGCTGTCGTTATCTAAGCTTGCAAAATCACTGTCGATTTTTTCTAAACCTTGATTTGAAGAACAAGCTGCTAAACTCAATGCGGCTAAAACAGTAGAAGCTATCGTTAATTTTTTCATCAGACGTATCCTTGTATTAATAAATTTCAATTCTAGTGATACAAATACGATGCCAAAAAAATAAACCATTAAAATCAGATAATTAAACAAAAACAACTTCTATTGCGATATTCAATAATGCAATTTTTCCAAACTACATAGGTAATTTTTACAAAAAAAAGCTCGGTAAAAACCGAGCTTTTTATATATTAAATACAGTAATTTAGATTGCAGCGTTTTGGTAACGCTTCACAAAATCTGTTACGTTTTGGCCATTACACTTTAATGTGTTTAAGTTACCAATTTGCTTACGCACTGGTTGTAAGCCTTGCTTTAATGCAGTTATACATAACTGTGTTTCTTGATGTGAATCTTTTGCAAATACTTCAACTTTTGATGCTGCAGGCTGTGCTGCAGTTTGTTGTTTTGCAATATCGCGAATGTCTTGACCGTTACATAGGATACTTTTTGAATAACGAGATAAGTATATACCATGCTTTGCTGCCATTTTACGTGCAGCTGAAAAACCTTCATTGGCGCTTACTACGCACAAGTTTGACTCTAATTTATTGTCTTTGCTGTAATACGCATTGCTTTGTGCAGAAGCGGTAACAGAAACAAAAAGAGAGGCAGCTAAAAGTAATTGAGTTTTCATCAGGTAGTCCTATTTGAACGAGTTAAACAAACGATTTTTGCGCATTATATAGACAACTTTTAACATATCAATTGAATATTTTATTTATTTTATTATTTAATAATGCATTTACAATGTTTAAACATTAAACAGTAATTGATCAACAATTGTGCAGTTATTTTCTCATTTCAGTCATGTTATGTCGCTCTAAATGCTGATACAATTTGACGAATAGAAAAAATAAATTTGAAGGTTAACTTTATGAAAGTGATTTCTTTTAATATCAATGGTCTGCGTGCTCGACTACACCAGTTACAAGCTATTATTGATAAACACCAGCCAGATATTATTGGTCTTCAAGAGATCAAGGTACATGATGAAGCGTTTCCGCTAGACGATGTACAAAAGATGGGTTACCACGTTTATTTTCATGGGCAAAAAGCGCATTACGGCGTGGCAATGTTATGCAAAAAAGAGCCTAAATCGGTATTAAAAGGCTTCACTACTGACACCGATGACTCGCAAAAGCGTATGATTAGCGTCACTGTAGAACAAGAGAATGGCCGCGACTTACATGTAATGAATGGCTATTTCCCACAAGGCGATAACATTAATCACGAAACTAAGTTCCCCTACAAACGTCAATTTTATAAAGATCTAATGACCCATCTGAATAGCCATTTCACCCCTGATCAAGATGTAATTGTTATGGGTGACATTAATATCTCACCAACCGATTTAGATATTGGCATTGGCGAGGTAAATGCAAAACGGTGGTTAAAAACGGGTAAATGTTCATTTCAACCTGTTGAGCGTGAATGGCTTGCTACCTTATTAAATTGGGGTTTTAAAGACACCTTTAGAGAACAAAACCCAGAAATTAACGACCAATATTCTTGGTTTGACTATCGTTCAAAAGGATTTGTTGATAACCGCGGCCTACGAATTGATGTGGTACTAGCAACGCATGATTTAGCAGCTCGCTGTATCGACACAGGCATAGATTATGAATTGCGCGCTATCGATAAACCATCAGATCATGCGCCTATTTGGTCAGAGTTTAGTTAATAATTATGTTAAGCATGCAGTTGCAAGGGTTACTGTGGATTATTGTCATCGTTATCGGCTTTTTAAGCGTTAACAAATCAACATACAGTAATTTATTTAATACCCCAGCAAGACAATCAGGTGTGTTTGCCTGTGCACTGGTACTCGCTTTGTTATGGCGTATAAAGGCCGGTATTTTACCCGGTCTCGATCTGCATATTTTAGGCATTACCGCAGTTACCCTAACATTAGGTTGGCGTCTTGCTATATTAAGTTGTGTACTCGCAACAGCGCTTTTAACTGCTTTTGGACAAATAACACCTGAATTAGTCGCATTAAAACTCATCATTAGTGCGTTTATACCGGTGTTATTCAGCTATTTAGTTTTTATCGTGTGTTATCACTATTTAGCACGGCATTTTTTTATCTATATATTTGTTTGTAGCTTTTTAACAGCGGGTGTCGTTGCCTGTATTAACATTATACTCGGTGGCGCTTTTTATTACACAATAGGTGAATATAGTTGGCATCAGCTGAGCGAGAATTATATTTACCTAAGTCCTATTTTGGCCTTTCCTGAGGCTATGCTAAACGGTATGGCAATCACTGTACTGATCACCTATCGCCCACATTGGGTAAAAACTTTTTTTGATAAGGACTATTTAGGCTCATGAGTCTTCATTACCATTGCCCTATTTGTAAACAGCCACTAGCACTTAATGATAAAACATTACGATGCGATAACAATCACAGCTTCGATTTTGCCAAAGAAGGCTACGTAAACTTACTCCCTGTGCAAAACAAAAACTCTAAACAGCCTGGCGATTCGTTGGAAATGGTGCAAGCTAGGCGCTCATTTTTGGAGCAAGGTTATTATGGCTTTTTACAAACTGCTTTAGCCAATATGGTAAAGCCACTTAATGCTGAAATAGTAATTGATTTGGGGTGTGGTGAAGGGTTTTATACTCACGCTATTGCTAACAACAGCCAGGCTAGCGTATACGGTGTGGATATATCAAAGTCGGCAGTAAAATATGCGGCAAAACGTTACAAGCAATGCCATTTTAGTGTTGCTTCAATTAGCCAAGCGCCTTTTGATGATCAGCTTGCTGACGTTTTGGTTAGTGTGTTTGCGCCTTTATTTGACAGTGAACTTGCACGTCTGGTCAAAGATAATGGTTGCTTAATTGTGGCAAGCCCAGGCCCAACTCATTTGAAAGAACTAAAAGATTATATTTATAGCAACGTAAACGAGCACACACAAATAGCAGCACCTGCGGGCTTTGAAAATACATCGCAACAATTAATAACAGAGCAGGTGTCGCTTACATTTAACGATGTTAAGAACTTAATTATGATGACGCCATTTGCGTGGAAGTTCAGGCCAGAACATTGGCAAGCACTTGAGCAAAAACAACAGCATAGCGTCACATTGTCATTTTACATTACGCAATTTACTAAAACTGCTCTTTAGTAAACGTTTTATCCATTTTATCGAACATATCTTTTAGTAATTCGGCAAGCTCCAAATAGCGGGGCTTGTTTTTTCCCATTTGCGCGTCGTAACCGTTAGCAACCATTTTTGCAAATAACTCGTTATACCATTGCTGCATAGCAGGCTCTAATTCGGTTTGCGCACGTTTACCTAACCATAAAAGCCCTTGTAATGGCAAAGAAATAAAAAACAGACTACTGGCAATCGCTTGGGGCAGAAAACCCGAGCCTAAATAATTAATCTGAAAAAACAGGGTCAGCATGGCTAATATTGGCATAACTGTAATCGCAAGCTCTGTGGCTCTGATCACTTTAAATTCTGCAAATAATGGCGCAACCTCTTTTCGCATTGGCCATGTTTTAGCATAAGAACGCCCTAATTGAACTTGCGACATCACACTTTTTTGCATTAATAAATCCTCATAGTCACGGTTTGTAACACTTCAACAAACGTAATACTTATAAAAGTGTAACACAATTATAGCTGCTTTCACTTTATCGGTAAAAATGCTCAATTTCATTAGTAAAACTCACAAAAAGCATAAATTATCGAAAGAATTTCACAAAGCCCTTTTAATAAAGTCTACTACACTTTAGTCTACACTTATTTAAGCCGCAAAGGCTTATACATCAACCAAGTGTACTGATTAATACTTAAATGGAAAATGAATCTATGCCAACACTCCCAAATAATCCAAACCACGTTTTGGTACTCAATTGTGGAAGTTCAAGTCTAAAGTTTGCGATTATTGATGCAAACACAGGAAACGACATCATATCAGGTTTAGCTGAGCGCCTAGGTGATGATGCTCCCTCAATTAAATATAAGTTTAAGGGAGAAAAAACCACTATTAAGCTTGCTGCTAACCAGGCACATGCCCATGCAATTGATACGCTGGTTGATTTGATAAAAGATCACAACCTCGACGAGCAATTAGTGGCAGTGGGTCATCGTGTTGTACATGGCGGTGAGCACTTTACCCAATCAGTTTTAATTGACGAAAACGTCATTGCAGGTATTACCCAAGCAGCCACACTGGCCCCCTTACATGGTCACGCTAATTTACTAGGTATTTCATCAGCACAAGCATCATTTAAAGATTTACCACAAATAGCTGTGTTTGATACCGCATTTCATCAAACTATGGATGAGGTTGCTTATTTGTATGCCCTTCCTTATAAGCTTTATAACGACTTTGGGGTTAGACGCTATGGATTTCATGGCACTAGCCATTTTTATGTAGCAGGTCAAACCGCTAAAATGTTGTCTTTACCTGTTGAAGAAAGTAACTTTATTAGCGCCCACTTAGGCAATGGCTGCTCTGTGTGTGCGATCAAAAATGGTAAAAGTGTCGATACCAGCATGGGCTTAACCCCGCTTGAAGGACTTGTTATGGGTACCCGTTGTGGTGACATTGACCCAGGGCTATTTAACTTTTTAACGACCCAACTTGATTACACCGCACAGCAAATTGATGACCTGCTAAATCAAAAAAGTGGCTTATTAGGAATAAGCGAGCTATCAAACGATTGCCGTACTATTGAAGAGGCTGCCATTGCTGGCAACTCGCAAGCCATGCTGGCACTTAATATGTTTTGCTACCGCTTAGCAAAACAAATAGCCGCCTACATGGTACCGCTGCAAAAGTTAGATGCGCTTATTTTTACCGGTGGGATTGGCGAGAATTCCGATATTATTCGCGAAAAAGTACTTACACAGTTAGCCTTTTTAGGTATCAATTTAGACCCTCAAGCAAACCTTGATGCAAGGTTTGGCCAAGCTGGATTAATTAGCGCTGCTAATTCAACAAGCAAAGCAGTGGTTATGCCTACCAACGAAGAATGGGTTATTGCACTCGACGCCGCAAACATCACCAAGGAGTTATAATATGGCTCGTCGTATTATGTTGGTTCCTATCTCTACAGGAGTAGGTTTAACCTCAGTATCAGTTGGTTTAGTAAGAGCGCTGGAACAAAAGACGGTTAAGGTTAACTTTTTCAAACCTATCGCCCAGCCGCGTGCAGGTGAAACTGGCCCTGAAAAATCGACCCAAATTGTCACTCAAGGCTCACCAATTAAGCCGCCAACACCGTTTGCACTCGATTACGCAGAGCAAATGATTGGTGATGGTAAAGGTGATGACTTATTAGAGGAAATTGTTGAGCGTTTTCAAAGTAAGATCAACGATGACGAAGTGGCCATAATAGAAGGAATGGTGCCTACTCGACGCCAACCTTATGCGGGGCGCATAAACCGTGAAATTGCACAAACCTTAGGGGCCGATATCGTATTTGTGCTTACCCCTGGGAATTACAGTATTACCCAGATTGAAGATCGCCTTGAAATTGCTGCTGGAAATTACGGTGGCATAGATCACCCTCGTGTGCTGGGTTGTATTTTCAATAAAGTAAATGCCCCTCTAGATGAAGAAGGTCGCGCTCGCGCTGATTTAGTCGATACTTACAAGCCAGAAGCGCTTGATAACGAGCTTAACCGCCTGGCCTCTTTACCTATTTTTAGAAAAAATCCTTTTATGTTACTTGGTGCCATTCCGTGGGATTTTGAGCTGGTAGCGCCGCGCGTTAAAGATTTAAGTGCCTATTTAAAAGCCACTATTATTAACGAAGGTGACATGGTACATCGTCGACTAAGACGCATTACTTTTTGCGCCCGCACGGTATCAAATATTCTAAATTATTTTACTCCAGGTGCGTTATTGGTCACCCCAGGTGATCGTTCAGATATATTGGTTGCAGCCTGCTTGTCTGCCATGAATGGTACTAAACTAGGCGCTATTTTGCTCACTGGTGGCTTTGAGCCTGAGCCGCGCATCATGGCGCTGTGCGAACAAGCCATGCAAACAGGGCTGCCTATTTTAGCAACCGAAGGCGACACTTGGCGCACCTCGTTATTACTGCATAACTTTAACCTAGAAGTGCCAAGCGATGATGAACAGCGCATTGAAAAGGTAAAAGATCATAACGCAGAGTATATTGATTCTGATTGGTTAGACACCTTAGCTAAAAGTGTAGGGAAAACCCGAAAACTATCTCCTCCTGCCTTTAGGTATTTATTAACTGAAAAAGCTCGAAAAGCCGAAAAAACAATTGTATTGCCTGAGGGTAACGAACCTAGAACCATTAAAGCAGCCGCTATTTGTGGCCAGCGGGGCATTGCTAAAACAATTTTATTAGGTGATCGTGATGAAATATTGCGTATAGCCGAGCAACAAGGCATTGAGCTTAACGAGCATGTAACTGTAATTGAGCCAAGCAGTATCATAAATGATTACGTAGCACCTATGGTGGAAATTCGTAAAAATAAAGGTCTTACCGAAGTAGTCGCCCAAGAGCAACTTCAAGATCACGTCGTACTTGGTACTATGATGCTAGAGCAAGGTAAAGTCGATGGCCTGGTATCGGGTGCGGTAAACACCACTGCCAATACCATTCGCCCACCGTTACAGTTAATTAAAACCGCGCCAGGTTCATCATTAGTGTCTTCTGTATTCTTTATGCTATTACCTGATCAGGTTTTGGTTTATGGTGATTGCGCTATTAATCCCGATCCTAATGCCGAACAACTAGCTGACATTGCAATTCAATCTGCCGACTCAGCAGCAGCATTTGGTATTGAACCTCGCGTAGCCATGATAAGTTACAGCACCGGTGACTCAGGCAGTGGGGCTGATGTAGAAAAAGTGCGAGCGGCAACTAAGCTTGCCCAGCAAAAGCGCCCAGATCTAATTATAGATGGACCACTGCAATATGATGCAGCGATTATGGAAAGTGTAGCGATTAAAAAAGCACCTAACAGCCCTGTTGCAGGTAAAGCAACGGTATTTATATTCCCTGATTTAAATACTGGCAACACCACCTATAAAGCGGTACAACGAAGCGCTGATTTGATCAGTATCGGTCCGATGCTGCAAGGGATGCGTAAACCAGTTAACGACTTAAGCCGTGGCGCATTAGTTGACGACATAGTGTATACCATTGCTTTAACTGCCATTCAAGCAGCGCAAGCTGAGGCACTTAATTAACCCCTTTAACTAACATGTCCTTTTTATAGCCTAGCCATTTTTTAATTACTTATTAATAGGTTAGGCTATTTATACCTTACAACCCCCAAGCTTATCCACAGAAATTGTGGACAATTATTTTTTAATTAATAAAAACTTTAACAACGGCTCAGTTTGGGCCTTTAACTTAGATTCAATACTCTATACTATAAAGCTATTATCTTGCTGCTAGGGATGGGTTTTATGTCAAAACAAACACTACAATTACACAGCACTGTTTTATCAATTCATAGTTTAGCGCTTGATGCCGACATCCCTCCTGCCCTGTTAAAGCAACCATTATTTTTTATTTCAAAAACGCACGATGAACTCTCGGTCGTTTGCCCTGATGACTTTATAATTGATAGCCAAGATACAGAATCGAATTGGCAAGCATTAGAAGTAATTGGCCCCTTAGGGTTTTCGTTAACCGGTATTATGGCAAATATTTCAGGAGTATTAGCAAGAGCTGGCGTGTCAATTTTTTCAATTTCAACCTATGACACCGACTATATCTTAGTAAAAAAGCAAACAGTCAACAAAGCGATGGCTGCTCTTAGAGCCGATGGCTACAATGTGGTAACTTAATTAATAATGAAATCTGAAGACGTTAGCTATTTAACTAAAAATAAAATTGGCCGAAGCGCGATACAAATAACTAGCCCATTCAGTGGCAAAGTTATGCAGATGGACGCGCATCCTGAAGCTTTTTTCCGCTTTGGAACTTTGGGGCCAGGGATTATTGTCAGCTTAACCAGCCATAAAGTGTTAGCGCCATTTAATGGCACTTTATTGCAAGTTAAAAGCGGCGGGTGCGAATTTATTCTAAAAGCTAAAAATGGCTTAAAAGTATTAATAAACTTAGCCGTACCCGATTCTCAAACTCTCACGCATACTCATATTGCTCAGCTTAATGGCAGCAAAATAACCAAAGGACAGCGCCTCGCTTACTTTGATTTGCGTGAACTCGATGCGCCTATTTTAGCCAGCCTTATCATACTCAATGGCCACGACTTAGGCACTTTTCATTATTCTCACCCGCAGGTCAATGCTGGTGTAGATACCTTATTAACTATTATCAAAAAGAAGTAGGTTTATGATCACTCTCTATGGCATTAGCAACTGCGACACTATTAAAAAAGCAAAAAAATACCTAAGCGATAATGACATCGCGTTCACTTTCCATGACTATCGTAAAGATGGCGTTAATCATAATATGGTTAGCGATTTTGCAGAGCATATTGACTGGGAACAACTTGTTAATAAACGTGGCACAACATACAGAGCCTTGCCTGATGAGCAAAAGCAAAGCTTAACTAAGCAAACTGCTATCGATATATTGGTTGAACAACCTGCAATGATTAAACGCCCTGTTCTTATTAATGATGGGCAATATCACTTAGGTTTTAAAGCAGCACAATACGATGAGATCTTTAAATAATGACCCATCCAGTAATTACCCTAGCCCAAGCTTTAATTCAGCGAGAGTCGGTTACACCTGAAGATGCAGGCTGCCAACACATGATGAATGAGCGTCTAAGTGCAATTGGCTTTGACATTGAATCACTCTTTTTTACTGACACGCTCAATACTTGGGCACGAAAAGGCACGCAATCACCACACTTTTGTTTTGCTGGTCATACCGATGTGGTGCCCACTGGGCCTGAAAAAAATTGGCAGCATCCGCCTTTTGCTGGTCTAATTGAAGACGGTTTATTACATGGGCGTGGCGCAGCCGACATGAAAGGCTCACTGGCAGCTATGGTTGTAGCCACAGAGCGCTTTGTATCTAAGCACCCAGATCATAAAGGCTCTATCTCGTTTTTAATTACCTCAGATGAAGAAGGCCCTTTTATCAACGGCACTACCCGCGTAATAGATACTTTAGAAGAGCGCGGTGAAAAAATTGATATGTGTCTTGTTGGTGAGCCTTCATCGCGCGATGTACTCGGTGATGTGGTTAAAAATGGTCGTCGTGGTTCTCTAACTGGTTTTTTAACTATCGCCGGTGTGCAAGGGCATGTGGCTTACCCACACTTAGCGCAAAACCCAATTCATTTAGCCACGCCAGCATTAACTGAATTAAGCCAAACTGTGTGGGATAAGGGTAACGACTTCTTTCCTGCCACCAGCTTTCAAATCTCGAACATTAATGGCGGCACAGGTGCCGGTAATGTGATACCCGGTGAGCTTGAAGTACAATTTAACTTTAGGTTTAGCACCGAAGTTACTCATCAGCAGCTGCAACAAAAAGTGAACGCGATTTTACAAAAACACAATTTGAATTACGAACTAAATTGGATTGTAAATGGCCTACCGTTTTTAACCGATCACGGTCCGTTAGTTGATGCTACCGTCGCTGCGATTAAATCAGTAACTGGCTTAACCACTAATTTAGAAACAACAGGTGGGACATCAGATGGCCGCTTTATTGCTCAAACCGGCGCTAAAGTGATCGAGCTGGGGCCACGTAACGCCACAATTCATAAAGTTGATGAGTGTGTTAGCACAGATGACCTGATCGCGCTGGCAGATATTTACGAGCAAATATTAGAACAACTGTTAACTTAATGACTGCAAATAAAGAACTCATACAATGCATCACCGGACAAAGTGATGCACACCTAGTCGCCATACAAAACCATTATTTGCATGCCAATATTGTCAACGACTTTGTTGCACTGCAATCAGCGGCTGCATCCGCTGGCTTTGATTTATGTATTGCATCAAGCTTTCGGGATTTTAATCGTCAATCGGCTATTTGGAATGCTAAATTTTCAAATAAGCGCGTGGTGTTAAATAAAGCGCAACAAGCCGTTGAACTAAATTCACTGAGTGATATTGAAAAATGTACCGCCATAATGCTGTACTCTGCACTGCCAGGGGCAAGTCGCCATCATTTAGGCACTGACTTAGATATTTTTGATAAACGCGCAGTGAGTAACGATTATGAGTTGCAACTAACCCCCGATGAATATCAGCATGGCGGACCTTTTGCCGAACTGAGTCAATGGCTAGACACCCACCTAGCAGAATTTGGATTTTATCGGCCTTATCAGCATGATTTAGGCGGTGTTGCCCCAGAACTTTGGCATATTAGCCACATTGCGCAATCAGAGCAGCTTATGAGGCACCTGTCAGTTGAGGTATTACATAACTGCATTAAAGAAAGTGATTTATTAGGTAAAGACGCTATTTTAACCCACTTACCTGCTTTATATGAACGCTTTGTGCTTAATGTGAGCCCACCTGCTAAGCGGTGTTAGTTTTTTTATTTAACGTAAAAACCAATACAGCCAGTAAAATGATACTGCTGGGGAGCATAAATTGCACAGTTAAGGTTTCTGATAAAAACACCGCTCCTGCAATAGCTGCCAAAACGGGCACGCATAACTGCACTATAGCTGCATGCGTGCTTTTTAATAAAGGCATAGCCACATACCAAATACTATAACCTACGCCTGATGCGATGGCACCTGAGGCTATTGCAAGTAACACCCCTTCCATACGAATATCTTTAAGCTGGCTCATACCCACCACTATTAAAACAGGTAGCACTAATAAGCTGCGAATAAAGTTATAAGTGGTGGCTCTAAGTGGTGATACACACGCTTTGCCTCTAATACTATAAATTCCCCATGCCACGCCGCTTATACTCATTAATATTGCCGCCATTAGCGGTGGCGCTGTTTGCGAAGGTAGCATTAGGTAAACAAAAGCCACAAACGCCACAATAAATGCAAGCCATTGCACAGCGGTTAAGCGCTCTTGCTTATAGATGCCCCAGCCGATCATGGTAAATTGCACCGCGGAGAATAAAATAAGCGCGCCCATACCGGTATCTAGCTCTATATAAGCTATAGAAAAACACAGCGCGTATATCAGCAAGCTCACACTGCTTCGCCAGCTTCCGATATCGTTAATAACGGTGCTACTTGATTGTGCTTTTTTATTTAATTGCTTTGTATAGAGCAGCATAATAATAGCCAAACACACTGCCCCGCTGAGAAGCCGTATAACAGTGAAATTCCACGCATCAATATAACCTTGAGCTAATGCTAAGCGACACAATAACGAATTGGCAGCAAAGGCAACTAACGCGATAATAGTAAACAGAGTGGCTTTCAAATAAATTCCTAACGTATTGATAAATATGTACCGTATTTATATACGGATTAAATTAGCGTCCATTGTTGTAAACGTTAATATGGTTATTTTTTAATGATAAAGCTTTAATGTTTATACACTACGCTTTTTTACAATCTTTCACACCTACATTTATAAGCCATGTGTTAACCTTATAAAATAGATAAAAGGAGTGCGTGTGCGTCACATTTTAATTTTCAGTTTTTGCTTTATTGTAAGTGGTTGTAGCACTATTGGCTTTAACGACTTGTTTAATGATTATGCCACAAACACCACCCCTGTTAGGCAAGCTATTAGCAATAATAATATTGAAAATGCACGCACCCTTATAAAAACCAACAGTAAAGCCCACAGTAATTATTTACTGAACCAATTAGAGCAAGGGCGTATTGCTAATTTAGCTAATAATCCAGATAGTGCGCAAACATATTTTGAAACTGTCTACCAACAGATGCAAGCAAAGCGCCAAGCAGCCAAAATACAAGTAAGTGCAGGGCTTGAACAAAGTAATGCGCTGTTAACTAACGATTCAGCAATAGGTTATATCCCACCAGCCTACGAAATGAGTATGTTGCATAGCTACAAAGCACTTAATTATGTTTATAAACGCAATATTGAGAGCGCGTTAGTTGAAATACGCCGTGCCAATAAAGTACAAGTTGATGCACTACTCGATAATCAAAGCGAGTTTAATAATGCCGTTGCTCAAGCACAGCAACACTACCCAGGCATGGATAATTTAACTCGCTCGGTAAAAAATGGCTTTCAAAATGCGTACACGTTTTACTTATCAGGGTTGTTATATGAAACGGCAAAGCAAGGCAATGATGCCTACATAGACTATAAAAAAGCACTCGAAATACAACCTAATAATCAGTACTTACAGCAAGATATATTGCGCCTTGCTAAGCAGCAAGGCTTTGCGGATGACTACAAACAATTTAAGCGACAGTTTGGTGAAGTAAACACCATAGATAAAAATCAAGGCGAAGTGGTTATATTATTTGAACAAGGCCTAATACCAAAACAGCACGAGTTTAAATTACGATTGCCTATTTATACTTCGCAGGGGGATGCCCGCTTTTATAGCTTAGCAATGCCCGTTTATATAAATAACGCTTACAGCAGCGCCGTGAATAATATAAAAGTTAATAACCAAGTATTAGCATTAAGTCCGTTAGTGCATTTAGAGGCACTGGCCGCTAAAACGTTAGAGCAGCAAGTAGCTGGGCGTGTTTCAAGGCAAATATTACGTCTTGTCGCTAAAGAAAAAATGCGTGCAGAGCTTGCGCGCAGTGCCGGTGATATGGGGAACATTTTGGCAAATTTGTATAATCTTGCATCTGAGCAAGCAGATACACGTAGTTGGCTTACCCTGCCTAATCAGATCAGCCTTGCCCGCAGCGCAGTAAAAGCAGGCGAACATACTCTAAACGTTGGCTCGCAACCGCCAATAAATTTTACCGTTAGTAAGCAAGGGTTAACGTTAATCTACCTAACCTCTGTTAATAACTATTTTAACTCCCATGTAGTGCAACTTTAGGAGCCATCATGAAATACATACTTCCCGTTATTGCGTTAATTATGCTCAGCGCGTGTAGCAGCCGACCTGTAACCTCAGGTATTGGGGTTGAGCAAACTGCCAACGCTTACAAAGAGCAGCTCAATGTTAATAATCCACAATTAGCTAAAAAGCTTTTAATAAGTGATGTAAAAACGCGTCAAACAAATAACCTTACCGACGTGGTAGTTACTTTAGCGAGTACCTATAAAAAATCGCAATACTTACAGTATCAATTTAACTGGTTTGATAAAGATGGCTTTGTTATTAAAGGCAACCACTCACCGTGGCAAGCCCTAACATTATTTGGCTTTGCTAAAACTCAGCTTGCAGGACTAGCACCTAGCTCTAATGCCGTTACCTTCTCATTAGCTGTAAGAGAAGTTTCAACCGACGCACAAGAATTTAAAGATTAAAGGAAATCATGATGATCAATAAACAATTTAAATCACTGTCTAGTTATGCAATTTTAGGCTTAGCGGCACTGACACTTGCAGGCTGTGCCAACAAAGCTGTTGTCAGCTATGGTGATGCCCAAGCCGTAGAAACCACAGATATAAACTTTGGCTCTACTGACTTACAAAAAGTTGCCTCGCAAATGACCGACTCTCTGCTTAGTTCGCCTGTGGTTGGTACTATGACCGCCAATACACGCCCTGTGGTATTTGTAGAGCGTATTAAAAATAAAACCAGTGAACACATAGATACAGAATCAATCACCGACTCAATCTCTACTCAATTACTGCGTAGCGGCAAATTTAGATTTGTTGATATGACCCGTGTAGAGGCGGTTCGTGAGCAAATTACATTTCAAAACGAAGACGCCTTAGTCAACCCAAGTACTGCGGTGGCTTTTGGTAAGCAAATTGGTGCGCAATATATGCTGTACGGTAACCTATCAAGCATTGTTAAATCTAATGCAGATAAAGCCGATGTGTACTACAAATTTACAATGCGTTTAATGGATATGCAAAGCGGTCTTGTTGAATGGGCTGACGAAACTGAAATTCGTAAGACGCGTGAAAAATCAACGTTTGGTTGGTAATAACAGGAGCGAATTATGAAAACGCTTAGCTTAATTTTATGCGCTTTATTAGTAGTAAGTGCCCCAACGTTTGCCAAGTACGAACGAAATAAAGCCGTTCCTGTACAGCAAGTACTATTTGGTAAAGTAAAGTCGGTGCGCACTATTACTGAGCAACAACTAGTACAAGACAAAAGTAACGGCTGGAAAACCTTTGGCGGTGCCTTACTAGGCGGTGTTATTGGTAACCAGTTTGGCGGCGGCAGTGGTCGTACTGTAGCGACTATTTTAGGATCGGTGATTGGTGGTAACGTTGCTCATAATCAGCAGCAAACACAGCGCTATGAAAACACACAGCTCGTTGAATTACTGATACAAGTAGAAAGTGGTGAGCAATTTATGGTGGTACAAGACAACGATCCCGCTATGCGTTTTCACCAAGGGGATAATGTCCGCCTGATCTACTTAACCAATAACACGGTGCGAGTAGATAGCGCGTATTAATATTCTTTTGACGGCATAATTGAAAAAAACCTAACTTAGGTAACTAAGTTAGGTTTTTTTAAAAGCTAATTACGCTTATTTTTAAGCTGGTTCTTTTGCCCAAAGCTGCTCATTTTCATGCATTTCATATAAGCCATGAGCACGGTTTATAAGTAAGTTTGCAAAGTCGGCTTGTGTTTTATCTCGTGCACCCGCTGTAATAATTTGGTCGGCTTTTAACTGCCACTGCAATGAAAAATAACGCATGGCATCACGTGCATCTTTTGCTGCAGACGCTTCAGCGTGATCAGTTGGTAAACGACCGGTGATCACCCAGTAGCTTTTACCGTTTTGCGCTTTAAATTTCCAAAGCGCGCATAAAGGCGCTAAAAAACGGCTTTCTTTTTCAAGCAAGGTTTTAGGCATAATGCCTTTTTCAGCTAAATGTTTTTGCGCATTTTGAAAACATTCGCGCTGCCATTGAATTTCTTGTTGCTGAAGTTCAGCTTGCTGCTCTGGTGTTAATGGTTTTTGTTCTTGTTGCTGCATTTTAATAACCTTTTTACTTCTTTGTTTACACTTTAAGGGCATAACAAATAAGGCGCAAGCATAAATAGCGTGCTTAACACCTTATTCGCAGCTGTTTGCTGGGTTTTTAAGCAAAGTACACTTACTTTATGTTGTGATCAAACGAACCCACAGCACCTGGGAATACCACTGGCGACTCAATACCCTGTTTATTCACGCTAGCAACTCCAAAATAGTAATTATCAATAACCACATTTTTTAGGGTAAATTCACTGGCCTTATCAACCCATTGACTGTATTGCCATTGTGGTTCACTAGTATAGCGCCAGTATATACGATAGCCTGCTACATTTTTATCCTCTGTTGGCTGCCAAGAAAGTGTGGTACTGGCGCGTACGGCACCACTAATTTTCACCTCTTTTGGTGGCGCAGGAGCCCACGCCATTGACGCAAGGCTTACCGCATTTAATGAGGTTAGTTTTGCGGCGTAATCAAAATCCACCCCATCAATAGTATCACCGTATACGACCCCATTTTCGGTGCGCAGATCTTGATGTTGGCGATCATAATGCTCGTTGGTTTCCATAATGCGCACAGCCGCAAAACCCGCATCATTAAACGGACGATGGTGCCCGCCTCGTGCAAAACGGTCGAGCCTATATACCAGCATGGTATCTAAGTTCTCAATGTATTTATCAGCAATGGTGTCTATGTAACGCGCTAGATTACGGCTCGCTGAGTCAACTTCGCCGCCGGTAAAACGACGCGTACGGGCTTGTTCCTTAGTTTCAACTACACGCGTACCTTCAGAAAAAATACGTGCAGTGGTGTTATCGGTTACGCCATTAATGCCGGTAATGTTACCAATCATGTCGTTATTTAAAACACCATGAACTTGCCAATTATTTTTTTGTGCGTAAGCAGTTAAAATTTTACCGCCAAATAAACCTTGCTCTTCACCTGAGAGTGCTGCATATACCACTGAGCCATTAAATGTATATTGCGATAACACCCGAGCCGCTTCAATCACACCGGCAACCCCTGATGCATTATCGTTTGCCCCAGGTGAATCGCTAGTAAAATCCATAACATCACTAACGCGTGAGTCTATATCTCCCGACATCATCACCATACGATTAGGATCGGTGTTACCGCGCTGAATCGCAATTATGTTAACCACTTCCACAGGGTCAGGAATGCGCTTTTCACCCGAGATGGTTTGTTTTACTTCTAGTATCTCTAAACAGCCACCACACTGTGCCGAAATTGCTTCAAATTCTTTTTTTATCCAGCGTCTTGCCGCGCCAATACCACGGGTATCCGATTTAGTTTCAGATAAAGTATGGCGGGTACCAAAATCCACTAACGTTTGAATATCATCTCCAATACGCTGCGCTGAAATTTGATCTGCAATATTGTGCAATGATGCTTGTTGTGTGGTTTGTGCCGCCACACTATAAAATGACGCGCTACAAACAGATGCAACCGCACTATACTTAATAATCCGAGTAACTAACTTTAAAGGTGAAATTGACATAGCAGTTTAATCCTTATTGTTGATGTTTTTAAAATGACAGCTCTGCAGGTATACAGCAATGCATTTGAGATAGACGTTAAAAACCTCAGGTTAAATTACATTTAATTAACACGCTTAGTTTAGCTATCGTTTGCTCGGTTTCTAGTTTAATAAAAATAATCACTTATGCTGTTTTGTACGTATATTAAAAGATAATCAGCTATCATTTTATATACCCTGTTTAAAAATAATAAGGTGCTGTAAAAATATGAAGAAACACGAAGAATTACCTGAGGATCATGTTGACCCGCTTATGCAGTATTTACATCATGCGATTCGCTTTGCTATTAAAATATTAGCGGTGCTCATGGTGCTAGTTATTTTTTGGAGTATTGCTGATGTAGTATATGTTTTATATATGCGATTGAGCTCTCCCCCTTATTTTTTATTAAACATTGAAGACATTCTGCAAACCTTTGGTGCTTTTATGGTGGTGCTTATTGCGGTAGAAATATTTACCAATATTCGTTTATATTTAGGCTCCAGTTCACTGCCGGTTGAGCTGGTCATTGCCACCGCACTAATGGCTGTGGCGCGTAAAATTATTGTTTTAGATTTAAAATTAGTGACCTCAGAGCAAATTATTGGCCTTGCATTAGTGACTTTAGCCTTAGGTATATCTTACTGGCTGGTAAAAAATAAAACCGGTCATACAAAACTGTAAATCGTTAACTTAACTTAAGATAACAGCTAAATACCTCATTCCCACTGCGCCTTTGTGCTTTACAATGGTATAGTGGGATACCTCTATAAATACTTAATAAGCTTCTAATATGTATCGATTATTTGAACGGATGACTAAACCGTTTCCGGAGCGTTCTCCGTCTCAGCCTCCTAATACCTTATTTGCATTTTGCCGCCATTACACAAAAGGTATGGAACTGTCGTTAGTCCTTATGTCGCTCAGTGCCGCATTATTAGCTATTTTAGAAGTGTCTTTATTTAGTTACATGGGACAACTGGTTGACTGGCTCGGCGAGTACACCCCTAACGAGCTATTTTCACAGCAACAATCCGAATTAATAAAGATGGGGTTAATGCTCTTGGTCGTGATGCCCATGGTAGTCTTTTTCAGGTCGGCTATTTTACACCAAGCACTGTTGGGCAACTATCCGATGTCGATACGTTGGTTAGCGCACCGTTATTTATTACGCCAAAGTGTTAGCTTTTATCAAAATGAATTTGCCGGAAGAATAGCTACTAAAGTGCTGCAAACCTCATTGGCAGTGCGTGAGTCAGTCACTAAATTACTTGATGTATTAATGTATATTGCCGTTTATTTTGGCTCAATGGTGTTTTTAGTAGCCGCCTCAGATTGGCGCTTAATGCTGCCATTATTAGTGTGGTTAGCATTATATATTTGCGTGCAAATTTACTTTGTACCACGGTTAAAAAGCATTGCTAGCTCACAAGCTGATGCACGCTCAGAAATGACCGGCCGTATTGTTGACAGCTACACCAATATTTCAACCATTAAGCTGTTTTCTTACACCCAACGCGAAGAGCAATATGCTAAACAAAGCATGGATGTATTTTTACAGCCTGTATATAAACAAATGCGTTTGGTAACCAGCCTTAACGTGGTTATTCAAAGCTTGAACTATTTACTGGTATTTTCGGTGGCAGCGGTGTCTTTGTATTTATGGTCGTTAAGTGCCATTAGTGCGGGGGCTATTGCAGTAGCATTGAGTTTGTCGTTAAGGCTTAATGGTATGGCCCAATGGATCATGTGGGAAATTAGCAGCTTATTTGAAAACATTGGTACCGTAGCCGATGGCATGCGCACCCTTTCAAACCCGATTGCGGTTGATGACAAGCCAAAAGCCGATAGTTTAAAAGTAACTCAAGGTTCAATCGACTTTAACAATGTACACTTTAATTATGGTAAAGCCGCTAATGAAAATAACCGAGGTCCAGTAATTAACGGTTTAAACTTAAATATTAAACCGGGCGAAAAAATTGGCTTAGTGGGTCGCTCTGGCGCGGGTAAATCCACATTAGTTAACTTGTTGCTACGTTTTTACGATACAGACAAAGGCTGTATTAGTATTGATGGCCAAAATATAACTGATGTAAGCCAAGAAAGCCTTCGCCGCTATATCGCTATGGTTACCCAAGACACCTCACTACTTCACCGCTCAGTAAAAGATAACATCTTATACGGCAGACCCGATGCCACAGAAGCGGAAATGCTCGATGCGACCAAACAAGCCAAAGCGCTCGATTTTATAAACGATTTAGAAGACAGCAAAGGCAATAAAGGCTTTGAGGCACAAGTGGGCGAACGAGGAGTAACCCTCTCGGGCGGGCAACGCCAGCGGATTGCTATTGCTCGGGTGTTACTTAAAAACGCGCCTATTCTTATACTTGATGAAGCCACCAGCGCTTTAGACTCAGAGGTAGAAGCAGCTATTCAAGCAAGCTTAGATGATTTAATGACAGGCAAAACGGTTATTGCTATTGCACACCGATTATCAACCATTGCACAAATGGACAGGCTTATTGTGCTTGATGAAGGTGGTGTTGTAGAGCAAGGCAGTCACGATGAATTAATTGCCCAAGGCGGCATTTACGCTGCACTGTGGGCACATCAAACTGGCGGCTTTATTGGTATTGAATAAAAAAACCATCTCAGAGTAGGTCATCATTTGGCCTGCTCTTGTTTACTAAAATTTAACTTTATTATTAATTTTAAATGCTATTTATAGCCTTTTAGTCGAATTTTATAGCCCACCTATTGCCTCACTGTTTTTATAATGTCACATTCGCGACTGATTTTTTATCATTCATCAGGCAATTCACCATGTCTTTATTAAGCAAACATAAATACACCCTTTATGGAGTGCTCGCTATTTTACTTTGGAGCAGTTTAACTGCCTTTATTCGTGATTTATCAGAATTATTTAGCCCAATTGGCGGTGCCGCTTTAATTTATAGCGTCAGTGCGATTTTTTTAATGTTAGTCATGGGTGTACCAAAGCTAAGCAATTATCCAAAACGCTATTTAGTCTTTGGTGGCAGCTTATTTGTTATTTACGAAATATGTTTAGCTTTATCCCTCGGCTTTGCAAATAGTCGCCAGCAAGCGTTGGAAATGGCGATTATTAACTACCTTTGGCCAGCGTTAACCATTTTATTATCGATTATTGTTAACCGTACTAAAGTAAGCGTATTAGTATACCCGAGCTTATTGATTGCGTTTTTAGGCGTTGCATGGTGCATTGCAGGTAATAGTGGTTTATCTGTAGGAGTATTAACCGCTAATATTAGTGACAATCCATTACCCTACTCCATGGCGTTCGCAGCGGCGTTTATTTGGGCTATATATTGCAGTGTAACGGTTAAACTTAGCGAGGGTAAAAATGCCATTAGTGTATTTTTTGCAGCCACGGCAATCTCTTTGTGGATAAGTTACGGATTGAGTAATGAACCCAGCTTTGAGTTCAGCCTAGATTCTAGCTTTACCTTAATATTGGCAGGCGTGGTTATTGGTGGAGGTTACGCACTGTGGAACCAAGCAATAATTGGCGGTAACCTAGTGTTGTTAGGCACCTTGTCTTACTTTATCCCTGTGTTATCAACACTATTTGCTGCTATTTACTTATCAGTATCGCTCACCAGCGCATTCTGGCAAGGCGTTGTGTTAGTGACATTAGGCTCATTAATGTGTTTTATTGTGACCCGAAAAACAAAGCCAGCCCGATAAAATATGTAAGCGAAAAGCTAGAGGCTGTCTGCTTTTCGCTTTAATCATTTACTTAACTAGCTAATCGCAGCCCTAACAGCACTAACATCACAATGTTTGCTATTACACTGATTAAAAAGAAGTAACTACGCGGGCTGGGGTTTTTCTCGGTGGCAATTGCGTAATACAGTGCCATATGAATTAAACGTGCAATCACATATACCCAAATACATATTGCAAATACCGAGCTGTGATAATTCATCACAAAAGCAAATAAAACCGTTCCTATAAACAACGCGCTGTTTTCTAGGGTGTTATGAAAAGTACGATGCGCCCTAAATATAAAACTCTCATGAGATAGCTCTTTATCTATTTTTCCTGGCACTGCACCGGGTTGTTTAGCCTTACTAAACGTCGCCACGGCCCACTGAACTAACATCATAATTAAGTATAAATAAAATGCTACAAACGCAGAATGTGCAATATCGGTCATTGTTTTTTCCTTTATGTTGTTATTAGAGTAATAGTTACAGCAACTATTAAGCCAAATTTAAACCACTGATATGTATATAAATTATTTTATAAAATATACATTTTTTGTAATAGATTCCTGCTTTATATAAAAATTACGGTGTTTATGTAATGTATATCAAACCGCAAGCCAACATTAATACTAATTACGTATTTTATAAATTTAACTTGAGCATTTATTCTAATTATTGTTTTATAGTGTTACTAGAAACGGAACGGCGGAATTTGTATGAAAAATAAAATAACCAAATCTTTAGCTACAGCGGCATTATTGAACTTTATATCAGTACCTGCTTTTTCAGCTCAAGCTCATATTGAAAATGCAGAAAACTTGGTACAGCAAGCTCAATACAAAAACGTAGCAACTATTAAGCGTAATTTCGCAAAGCAAGTAGCGCTTAATTATTCAGTGTTGAATGCTGATTTAAAACAATCAGTAAATAAATATAACTTAGTTTTAAATGCTGATCAGTTATCAACTGTAGCACGGCATACAAAGCGTAATATAAGCCAGGCAAATAGCGCCTTACAACAACTTAAAGGCTTACCAAACAATACAGGAAGCTTGTTACAAGTTCGTTTGGCAAGTGAGTCCATGCTTACTGATTGGCAACAAGGAGAAAGCCCTTTATTCGCATTTGCACCCGCTGGTGACGATAGCCAATGGAGCGAGATTGAAGCGTTCGATCAGTTTGGTGACATTCATTATCTGAGCGTTGACCAAATGCCAACCCAACCTGTTTTTATTGTGGAGTTAGATCAACAAAAAGTACAGGATGCGGGTATTGCAGTAATGAAAGGAATTTTGTCTGCTAACAAGTTCAGCAAAAACATGGTTAGCCCACAAAATCAATTAAGTAATGAGCAGCCATTACAAACTAGCGTGCTAAAAAAAATACATTTAGAGGATGATAAAGAACCTTGGATTTCAGGAAAGGCAGAAGTTTATGCCATCGTAACGGGGATTAATCCTAGCAGGGATGAACCAATATTAGATATTGTTGATTTACCTTATTTAGATCATGATAAAACCAATTACAGCCCTAATCAGGTTTTAATTCATTGGCAACGTTATCGTTGGCAAGCTGTCGATTTGCTTTTAATGGAGCAAGATGACAACACTAATTATAAAACCTTAGCAATGAAATTATTAGAAATATCAGAGCAAGTAATGGCAAGCATCCCTGATTTACAAGCACAGGGCTATACTATTATTCCTAAACTCACTAATGAGTTACTTAAAGCAATGCCTGATGAATGGTTTACCAATAATGATGATTATGTCGATGTTTTTTACACACTGTTTGAAAACAAAGAGTATCAAGGTTACAAAGGCGCAAGTAGTAATGCCACCATTACCTTGTCACCTTTAGAGATAAATCCTCGTCAGTAAATAGCGACCCGCCACTGTTTGGCATAATATCTAAACAGTGGTGAGTTAATCATTATTCCCGCAGTTTAAGCGTGATACATACAACGCCGTGATCGGTACTTAAATCGTCGCGCTCAAACTCGGGGTTAATTAAATGACGATCGTAAGTATGATAATCGCTTACTTCAAAAAAACTGTCGTCATAGCCAGAATCAAACTCACAAGATAGCAAAATATAATCAAGCACAGAGCTGCTTGCGCCAAAGTAATGTGTTGCTTTTCGTAATGGTTTTAAACATCGATTATCTTTATCGGTAATACCTTGTATTGGCTCATTAGGTACTTCATCAAGCTCGCAATCATCGTGTAACTTCGTAAACAGCTGCCACGCATCGTTAAGACAATATTTTGCAAGGTAGGTTTTACTATCAAACGCGGGGGCAAAACGCAGTGTATTGGTTAGTAAATGGCTTAAAACGCCATCAGCTAGGTCGTTATTAAAATCTCCCATTAGTATCATAGGCTGTTGCGTGGCCTCACGACGGCTTATCATTTCTATCATCAGCAATGTTGCTTCACTACCACGCTGAATAGTTGAGCCCCAGCTACCCGCTACATTTGCTTTTAAAATTTCAATAATGTTTTTTTCAGCTGTTAGCTCTTTATTAGTTTCATCAATCTCAATTGATGACCGTTTAGATTTAAAATGCACCACATAGCAATCGGTATTACCGATATGCGGCAAATTTATTGTGGCTCTAAGAACTTTACGACTAAAGGCAAAATCTTCAGTTAAACCTAAAGTATTGGCAAGCTCATAGTCGTGTTTAACGCTCGCTACTTCAACGATGGGGTATTTTGCTGCTATTCCCACAACGGGGCATTTATAAATAAAATCATCTATTACCTGTGGCTCATCCACTACAGCAAAGTGCGCATAACCTTGCTGCTTTACTAATTCTTTAAGCGACTCAATGCTAAACACTTCCTGAAAGCCAATTATATCGGGCTGATGCTCGGTTAAATAATCAATAATCCAGCGCTGTTTTTTTGCCCATTGCTCCGCGGTATATATCCGCTCAAACTCATAATAAGCATTAGGTGGCTCAAGATAATTAAACAGGTTAAATGTGGCTATTTTTAATGTTGAATTGGTTATCATCATCTCAGGGGATTGTTCTGAGTTATCAGTTAAAGGTGATGTATTACAGTCACTAATAATGGTCGCCTTTGAAAGTTTATATTGTGTGCTATTGTCAACATCATATAAGATTTTTGCTTGGTACCAAAGCTTGATAACAACTAAAACCTATTAAATCGTTTAAAGTTTAGGCAAACGCAACCTATCCCCTTTAAATTTATATACAAGTTGGTATGCTACGCGACCTTTTTTAACATATGGTTATCAAAAAAGGCAAAGCCAAGGGGCGGCCAATGCTGCAAGGCACTTAGTATAAGTGGCAGCAATAATTACAGGCATCGCGTTATAAAACGTTAGGTGTAACTTTAAATAGCAATATAAAAAGCACTATTAGGGTCAAACTATGCGATTAGGACCAGGACTACTCGTCACCGCTGCCTTCATTGGACCAGGGACTATTACCACCGCGAGCGTAGCGGGTGCAAACTTTGGTTTTGCACTAATATGGACATTACTATTTTCAGTAATTGCCACCATATTATTACAATCTATGGCGGCGCGCCTAGGCGTAGCCACTGGGCAAGACTTAGCACAAGCACTAAGAGCCCATATTGAAACTCCCCTATTTAAATCTCTCGCTATATTTTTAGTGATCAGCGCCATTGGTGTTGGCAGTGCCGCCTACGAGGCTGGTAATTTAAGCGGTGCCAGCATGGGATTAATTGAAATATTCCCTCAGGTAAATGCCCAACTTTGGACGCCACTGATTGCATTTTTAAGTGCCATACTACTTTATAGCGGTAAACACAAAGTTGTTGAAAATGCGCTTATTTTACTAGTGATTTTAATGAGCCTAGTGTTTATCTCTACGCTTGTTATGGCGGCTCCCTCGCTCAGTGACGTATTAGCTGGTTTTATTCCTAGCATGCCTGAGGGCTCAGTCACCACAGTATTAGCATTGGTAGGTACGACCATAGTGCCATACAACTTATTTTTACACTCAGGGGTACTGGCTGCTCGCCATGACAGCGAGAGTGACAAACAAAAAGTAATTAAAGAAACCAATATAGATACGGGCGTGTCCATCACCCTAGGTGGTGTGATCACCTTAGCTATTTTATCAACCGCATCAGTGGCATTTTATGGCACCGATGCAGGGCAAATTAGCGCTGCCAATATGGCGGTGCAGCTTGAGCCATTACTTGGCGATGCCGCCCATTACTTTTTTGCTATTGGTTTATTTGCCGCAGGTTTAACCAGCGCAATAACTGCTCCTCTTGCGGGCGCTTACGCCGTATGTGGCATGTTAGGTTGGTCAAATAAAATGGATAACGTTCGCTTTAAAAGCGTTGCCATTGTTATTTTATTATTTGGTGCGGCGGTGGCTTCTCTGGGTTTAGACCCTGTCGCGGTGATAATTTTTGCCCAAGCTGCCAATGGCTTATTGCTGCCTATAGTCACCACTTACCTTGTGTGGTTAGTTAATCAAAAAGCAGTAATGGGTAAATACACTAACTCAGTATTGGTAAACCTACTTACTTTACCAGTGTTAGTACTTATTTTTGGCCTAAGTAGTTACAAGCTCTTTAGTTTGATTTTTTAATCCTACTCTGCGATTTATGAACACACAAAAGCCGCTGTATTAATAGCGGCTTTTTACATTGCATTGCATTGCATTGCAAACCAATACTCACTTAAAAACCGTGATGCTCTGTCTTTTGCTTATTTGCCTTAATGAGTTTTGCAAATACATAACCCCCTACTGCACCTGCGCATAATTGCGCATAAAACCCCCAGCCTCTTGCACCCGCAATAATAGTAATATTCATAATAGATTCAATAGCAATTAACGCTGTTGCAAACGCTACAATACCCGCAGTTACAAATAATTGTATCCCCTGATTTTTAAGCTTTTTCGCGATAAACCAGGTCACAAAAAATGCGAGAGCAAGTGCAATCGCAATAATAGCGCCGTAAGTAGGTAGCAAGCCAAGCCAATCTTCAAGGGTTAAATTAACACGATCATTAAAGCCCACCACTACACCTACATTAACTAATTGATTGACAACGTATTGGCTATGAAACAAGCTAGCAAGAGTGAATGTAAGTAACCAAGAAACTAAAAATGAAGGGAGTGTACGTGTTAAAAACTGCATGGTTATCTCAACTTAAAATGAAACTTTTTCCTTACACTAGCAAAGGCTTGCAGGGTAAACAATCTCTACGTTGTATTACGCTACTCTCGCTTTTAACGTTTTCTTGTAACGTCAGTGCCGAATTACCAACACAGCAATATACTGCTAGTACCTTAGCAACAGATCTCAATTCACCATGGAGCATGGTTAAACTGCCAAACAATACGTGGTTAGTTACAGAGCGTGATGGCCATGTTGTTATCATTAAAAACAACCAACAAAGCCGAGTTAAAATAAACTTCGAGGGCTTATACGTTGCAGGGCAAGGCGGTTTACTCGATATAGTACTTTCGCCAAATTACAGTGAATCAAAAGAAATAATATTCACTTATGCCCAAGGTGAGCTTGATGCAAACAGACTCGTTATTGCCAAAGCTAAGTTTGATGGCGAGCAGTTTTCAGTACCAAAAGTTATTTATAAAGTTGCCACCGATAAGGGCACACCGCAGCATTACTCTGGCCGGGCGTTTGTACTGCCCGATAATAGCTTACTGTTTTCAAGTGGTGATGGCTTTGACTACCGCGAGCAAGCACAAGTTATAACCAGCCAATTAGGTAAAGTGCTACGAATTAATTTAAATGGCACTATTCCAAGCGATAACCCGTTTATTAAACATGAAACCCCTACCGCGCATGCCATTTATTCACTCGGGCACCGTAACTTGCAAGGCTTGGTTTATGATTACGATACCAAGCAAATCATTAGCCACGAACACGGCCCCGCAGGCGGTGATGAGCTCAACTATTTAAAGGCTGGCACCAATTACGGCTGGCCAGTAATAACCAACGGTGATGACTACTCGCAAGCACGTATTTCGCCCTTTAGAGACTACCCAGGCATGGCTAAACCAACCGTAGATTGGACGCCCTCAATTGCGCCATCAGGCATGGCATATTATGGCTCTATGCATGCAGCCTTCCCTTCACTGCAACGCCACGTACTCATTACCACATTGGTCGATAAAAAGCTCTACAGCGTTAATTTAAAAAATGGTGAATTCACCCAGTCGCATATTTTTCCAGAAGCCACAGGCAGGCTCAGAGATGTGTTTGTTACTGCTGAAGGTAATATAGCGATATTAACGGATGGAAAAGAGGCAAGGTTAATGCTGGTAACGCCAAAGTGATATTCACTTAAATGAATGGTGATTGTCTCGTAGAGATTTATTTTAAAAGTTAAACATTAAAATAAATCCCACGAGACTAAAAGTAGCAGCAAGCTAAATTCATATTTAAAGTCAGACCCTTTAGGGAAGCTTTACTAAAAGATTTTTATAGTGTGTTTAAATTAACTTTCCTCTCGCAGGCTTTTTGAAAATCATCAGGAGAAATTACGATTTGCCGCGTTGTATTTTTAACCTTCTTTTTTATCTCTTCTTTATTAAAAACTAAGTAACAGCCACTGCCGTCACTTATCTCAATTGAAGATAAATATTTATCCATTATTTTTGATTCACTTGATGACTGTTCATATTGCCAAACGTTTACTTCACCTGCTTTTAATGGCATGTCCATTACCTGAGTACCGTACTCAGTTTTAAACACCACTTTAACCATTAATTCTTCAGCCGTAGAGTTTTTAACACTAGCCCAGTAAATACTTGAACATGAGCTCAATACAAAAGTTATTAGTAATCCAAAAATTAATACCTTTAATCTTTCCATAGAAACTCAGAACTCCAAATTAATCTTTTATATCAACTTCAAGCGCTTCACTGCGTGTAATGCGTTGCTTCAAATTAGCGGTGCTTTTTGTGTCATTGTAATACTTCATGAGATCAATCTTTCCTTGTTTTGGATAATCTGGAGAAGATACTTTTATATTCTAAAACGGTATTAATAAACTTCCCCTCAATTATCTTTGTAAGTTTCAATGAAGCAAAGAAAAAGCATCTAAGATAGGTATCTGTTTTTTTTACTTTTAGCAACATCTCAGAGGTTGAGTCTAGCAAAGACTAAAGAGGCATAATCAATAGAGGGGGTGCACTACTTAATGGATAAAATAGTCTATATTCATGTTAATGAGTGATATTTGGTTAAGCAATAAAGTAGCTAAGGAGAATGTATAGCTAAACTCCAGAATCAAAGAACCAATAAGAATAAAATATGAGTATATTTATTCCTTTTAAATTTTTATCAGACTATAAATCTATCTAAAATATATCACTCACATATAATTCATCTTTTGAGCTAGGTCTTTATAAGCTTATTATTTTTTTGCGCAAGCATCTATAAAGTCTTGTGGTTCAATAACGACTTCTAGTTGATGTTCCTCGACTTTTTTATCAATTGCCTCTCGATTAAAGATAACAGTACATCCCTCACTATTTATTGCTTCAACTTTAGATAAGTTCTTATCTATTTTAGTCAGTACCAATGAAGATTGCTCATAATGCCAAAGCTCATTTTCTTGTGATTTGATTGGTTGTAACTCTAAAAAATGAGTGCCATGTTTATTAGAAAAAGTAAGTTTTACATTAATTACCTCGCTAGTGTTATTTTTAATACTACCCCAATAGATATTGGAGCAACCATTAAGAAAAAGAAGAACTATAAGTAGAAATGAATATTTAAAACAAAACTTTAAACCGTCCATACAATTTTTGAACTCCATATTAATCGTTGAATATCTATTTCGATAGCGGCTGAATTTTTGACTCTCTGGAATGCACTTGGAGACCTTTTATTAGTATCATAATACTTCATTAAATCAATCCTACCACTACTAGGGTAACCTGGCGTAGACGGCTTCACATTCTGCAATAATACGTTAGTGGAGCCTTTATGCCCCCAAGACATGCTAATACCACCTGTATACATCAATACTGAATGACCAAATTCATGAGCTGATACTAATTTAAATTCATCATCAACTTGTTTCTCTGTTGCGCGAGGTGCGCCTCTTTGATAAATAAAACTCGCATCAATACCTAATATAGCTGGGTTCATTGAACGACCATAACTTTCACTTTCTTCTATCTCTAGGTCTACAGGAATGGCATCAGAACTACTTTTATGTAAAGGATTAACTATTACATTAAAACGCACACCCGCTACTGTAATTGTATTTGACCAATATTGTTTAATACCAGCTATAGCCAACGTTTTTAATTTAAGATAATCGCCTTGTTGCAAACTGTTTTGTTTAAAATTAAGGTAAACATCAATATTTATGGTTCTTAAACGACTATTAATGGTCGTTTTAGCCCAAGTTGCTTTATGAGCCCCGTTATGAACTTTTAGCTTGGTACCTCGGCCATTTCGAGAGGGCCCTACCCGTACCATACGATAATTAACAGTGGGTTTATCGATTGCTCTATGAAGATGCTCTTCAAAAATATCGAGCGTAAGAGAGTGTTTTTGAGGGTTCGCAGCTGTTGAATCCATTTTATATTCCATTATCATTAGTAATAATTGCTAAAATGCTTTTGTTTAACAATTCTATTAGTTCCTCTAACTAGTCCAATATACTTTTCAAAGATTTTAGTGTCAAGAGTACCTATCTCAACATCTAACTTTTAAAACCTAATGCTTCACCTTTAGCCAATGAAATTCAATAAAGCATTTGGTTACTTGATTTGCCTGTTCTAATTAGGGGTAATGGCCTACCCCTTCCAGTTCAATAATATCTGGATTAGTGATTAGCTCGTATAGCCTTTAACCATATGACGACCCGAAACGGGGTCGTCCATAACGCAAATTAAACACATGGGTATTTCAGCGTCCTTTAAAGCGCCAACCCAACGAGCACGATGTAATTTACGCTCCGTGATGTAATAAATCAGTTTTGCCATGACTGGCTTGCCCTGTTTATATGCAATTAACTACCACAACTCCTTGAGCTCTTTCTCAGCAAGTGGTGTAGCGCATATATTATCAAAATTACGCTTAAAGTTTGCAAGTCGCGACACTAAAGCACCTATAGGGCTAAGTAACAGCTTTGCAAAAATACAGGTTTGTGTGTTTCTGGAAATAACCCGCCGTTAAGAAAGCAAACGCTTTGTACTTTGATGGCATGCAGCTCATTTAAGTTGCTTTTAGCAAGTCGCTCTTGCGCTATCATATCACCGTAATCGTGGCTTAAAATATGCGCTACTTTTACATTTAAAAGCTTTAAAAAAGCGAGTCAGTAAATCCGCTTGCATATTTAAGGTGTAAGTAACATTTTGCGGTTTGTCACTAAAGCCAAAGCCCAGCATATCGAGGGGAAATACCTTAAAGTGTTGAGTGAGCTCAGCCCATTGATTGGTTGAGTAACCATGGATCAGTAATAAACACGGCGCTCCCTCCTCCACTTGCACATGATATCTAATCTCATGACCTTGAAGTTTAAACGTCGATTGGCTCTTATGCCACGAAGCTAATAGTAAGTAATTATTGTAGTGTTACTAATGACATTCATGACGATTTCGGCGCATTTATAGGATTATAAACAAATGAATAAAGTATCTATCATAATAAACTTTTAATGTGGCGTTACTTAAGTGCTCCATGAAAATGTACATGAATTTATTATTTGCGAGTAGCCATTTCCATGACTAATATCATTTAAGATAGGACGACAATAACTAAATTAAGGAGTCAAAGTGAAAATATTGTCCGTTGACGATAACCCTCAAAATAGAAACATCATGGAAATTGCGCTTTCTAAGCAACACGATATTGCTTCATCTGATGGAACCGAGCCAATATTAGCACTAATGGAACAGCACCAGCCACAAGTCGTCTTAATGGATATTTTACTTAGTAATAGCCTTACTGGTTACGATTTAGTTGAACAAATAACTCAATCCGGTGAATACGATGATTGCGAAATTATATTTATATCCGCTTTAACATCAAGTGAAGACAAACTCACAGCATATGGGTATGGCGGCGATGATTATATTGCCAAGCCAGTAGACTTTAAGGAACTTAACGAAAAATTAAAGCGTGTTGAACTGCGTATTACAGAGCGAAATAATCTAAAAGAAATGTACGATGTTGCCTCTACAACTGCTTTTACCTCAATGCAACAAGCAAGTGAGCTCGGAGAGTTAGTCTCGTTCTTTACTGACAACCTTGACGTAACCGATCTAGATGCATTATTTTCTAACGTACAGCAGTACTTTACCAATGCAGGCGCTAGCTGCTGTGTAGAGTTTAGGGTAGCAAACCAATATCACCAATTTCCAAAACAAACTATCTCTGAACTGGAAAAAGAAATTCTTGAGCTAGGCAGAAGAGCAAAACGAATAGTGCCATTTAGCTCTAACTTATTATTTAACGCGCCTGCTTGCTCAATTCTTGTAAAAGGAATAAATGCAAAAGACGAAGGCTTACTCGGACGACTTCGAGATAATTTTGCTATTTTACTTACTATTATAGAAAGCCGAATGGAATTTATTGAACAGCAATTAGAAAAAGCGACGATACGTCAACAAGCTTTAAACACCCTCAAGAGCCAACTTGCTGATGATTTTAGCACTATAAATAAACTATGCTCAGAGCAAGATAAGCAAGTAAAAATACTCGTTAATGACTTATCTCAAGCTATACAATCAAAAATGATCACTCTAGGTTTGGATGAAGAGCAAGAGTCGGAGCTAGTCGGGTTAGTTGATGAAACGAAAGAAATTGTAGAAGAAACCTTAGTCCTGTCTTTTACACTAGAAGAAAAATTACAAGCCATAACAAAACGCTTAAAAGCTGTTGAATAATATAAGTACAATTTATAGACTGAGCCCGATAGAACCGTAGAACTCTGTTGGGTGGCACCTTTGGCTTAACCAACCTACCTTTAACGTAGGTCGGATAAGTGGCGAAGCTACGCCATCCGACAAAAATGATGAATTTACTTGGGGCAACCCGACTTATCACGCTGTGTATAATATGCAAAATTGCGGCTTAAATTAAGCCGCAATTAGATTTAAGCTCTGATATATGAAGTTAATATTTGCTCATTTTGGTCTTCAACCAAATAATCTTCAAATAAATCATTACACTGCGTAGTTTGCATCAACTAGCTGACTAACAACAATATTTGAAATGTTTTCTTTAGACTTTAACCAAAGCTCAACGTCTTCTCTATCTTGGTTAGTCGCCGAACCATAACGATGAACAGAACAAATAAAGCCACTGAATGACTTAGAGTCACCTCCACCAGCAATACAAAGTTTTCTTTTATCGATGAATTCTAAAAGCTCATCTAGTAATAAATCAAACTCTTCCTCTGTTACATTTAAATTACAAGTAAATTCAAAACCTAAAATAGCAAATTCATCTAAATACAACTTTTTGCGTAATCGTCTACTTTTAGTACTCATAAATATCCTTTGGCAGATGACGCCAACTTATTAATCCGCTAATGAGGTAGCATAGAATAAGTTATAAAGAAGTAAAATCCAAAGATAATTTAATATTTAACAAATAGTTAGAACATAACTAACTTCGCTAAATTGTTACCTGAGTGCTTTTTTAATGAAGAGATTTTATTCACAAAGAGGATAAGAGACTCTGCGCTTTTAGAGGAAAATAGCGGCTTGAATTAAGCCGCTTTGAAGAATTTAAGTTCTGATGTCTGAAGTCAAGATTTCACCCCTTTGGTCTTCCTTTGGTCTTTCTAGGTTGAGTATATCTAGGCATTTTAGTCTACTCAAAGTGATGAGGAGGTGCCCACTAAAACGGGTAAGGAGCATTGTCTTTTGGAACGACTTGTTAGCCTTCATTATCAGCAAGCCATTTTTCAAATGATTCTTTGGAAGCATTTGTAAGAACTGAAGCGTATGCATCTTTATTACCATAATATAAACAATGCCTTATCATGGTGTATGGATTTAAAGTATCTTTTGAATTTTCATTTGTTTCAAAGTCTGTTTTATAACGTTTAACTTTTGCAATCCCTTCTTTCATATAGGTATTCAACTTAGTTCTTGTTATTTCAGGCTCTAAAGAAACAATTTCCTCTGTAAAGCCATCAACTTTATGTGCTTCCGCATCAAAATCAGAGAAAAAGTGGTTAGCTATTTTTAGAAGTCCGAATGCAGTTAACAACCCATTTCCATTAGATGATACTAATTTTTGTGGACCTGCAACGGTAGGGTCTAAAACTTCATCCGTATCATCATCTTCCGCTTTTTGGATTTCAAGTTCAGTCTCAGTTCTTATTGCTAGGAATTCCCTATCAGCTAATTCAAATAATGCAGCTAATGTATTGATTCTTCTTTTTAATTTGTTCGGGATTTTTTTCTTGTATTTGATTTTATGGTCTAAGACGCTCCAAGAATCCTGTACAATAGTTCGTATTTGTATCTCAAAATTAAAATCCACAAATGCCTTATATTCAGGCATTTCCTTGCGCTCATCTCCTAGTTTTAAATCTAAGTGCAACCCCTTATAACCGAATGAACCTTCAGTTTTCTCCATTTGAGCAATTTTGTCAGTTACGTCAATGACAGAAAAATGCTGGTCTAATACAGCCTTTATTTTTTCGATGTCATCCTCATATAAGCAAACGACTCTGAGACCAATTAAGTCAGAAATATGATCTTTGATCTCATAATCAGTTTCATTCGCTTCAAGCTCTTTTCGATACTTTAGATTAAATTTTCTAAGGCATTCTTCTTTATCTTTAACTCTGCCTTCTATTTTGGAGATTGCGATATCGCCAGTGTGTGAAACCAGTGCATTTATCAACGCACAAAAAGAAGTCTTTGCATCATCAAGGACTTGCAAGTTATCACTATAAAACTCTCTAAAATGGTTTTTTTCGAAATCGTAATCTAAAGATGCCATTGGAACTCCTTTTGATGGCTAATGCCCCGATAATGGGCAAATATCAGTTGGTTAAAATAAGCGACGAAGGAGCAAAAGCCAACTGTTTTTTGTCCTTTTGAACGACATGTTAGAAGTACTATACCGCCGTACTTATTGAGAACTCTGAAGCAAGTGACTCATAAAATTTTATAGGACCTTTAGTTATTACCTTAGATAATTCAGAGATTCTCTCTGGTTTAAGGTTGGGGCCGTATGCAATTACTTCTCGAGTAATTTCTACATACTCTTCAAGAAAGCTTTCTGGTTCAGTTAAGCCTAATATTTTTAAAGTCATTCCCGCACGACGAAGGGCTTGATTGTTATTTACAATTGCCTTTCTTGCAGCTTCCATGTTGATAGCACCATCAAGTTTTCTTATGTGGTTACTAACTGCTGTGGCATAAGTTCCGATTAAATGCTCAAACTCTGTTACATCGTTTGCAATTTGTAGAACTAACTCATGTCTCTTTTTGATTGCTTCCTTCTTATTTTCATTACCATGATTTAGCTTTGTAATTAAGTATGTGGAAAACGCTCCAATAACACCACCCAACACTGTTCCCAATACAGGAAGACCAATCTTTACTATATCGTTATATAACTGAATTTCTTCGCTTGCCACCTAAACCTTCCTTGTACTTCTAACGCCTCAAGCAGAGGCGCCAGCTTCGCTGGCGTCCTGCTGACTTGATTTGTTATGTTCTTTGTCGGTGGCTACCACACCATCTAAGTACAATGGTACACCTTGTAAGTCTGTTAGCTCTTTGGCATTAAGTGCATATGAAAGGGCTTGATTGCCTTGGCCGTATCCCCATAAATACAATTCAGCGCCAAAAGCGCTTGGAGCAACAACAATTCCGTCGGAGACAGCGTCCGCAAAATTCTTCTTGATATCTTCTTGGGGGCCATACTGAAAGCCCTCAATTAAGTCATCGTTGTTCAAACCAAATAAAGCATGGTTTAAAATGGCACCGAATTGTTGAATTTCCTTCTCATCAAATTGCATAGAGGCAATATAAATATTCATTGGGATGAAAAGTGTCATCTTATGCCTGTCATCTTGGTTGTACATATAACCTGATTCAGAGAAGACTTTCTTGATTAATGAGTAGATTACATAATGCGAGCGAATTTGATATGTAGACATGCCATCAAGTATCTTAGCTATTCTCGCTCCACGATCATCCCTACCAAGCTCTGTTCTGGATGACGCAAGAATTCCCCCAAAATAGTCTACTGCGACTTCATCTTCACAGTAAGAGCCCTCGTTGACAATTGTCTTTAACACCTTCGGAGGAACATGCCCCGGAGAATCAATATTTTCTCCTAGCTTTTCTTCAGCTTTGCTGAATATTTTCCCAACATTTTCGATTCTTTTCTTGGTGAACTCTTGCAGCTCACCGCCAAGGTAATCTGCCGTCGGGCCTAGCAGTTTTTGCAGACCATCTTTTCCTAAATAGGCTGCAATCGCTCCTATTCCGACTGTAGTAATTGGTTCTGGCATGATTACTCCTTGTGAACATAACAACTTTGCATCCGACATTTGTCGCTTTATAAACCGAAAAATGTCTAAATATTACAATTAATCTAATGTAACCAGCGAATAAGCACATGTAAACAATTAGTTAGCTCTCACCTAAATTTACTGGATGTAGAAAAACACCAAAATGGTGGAGATCAGTAATATTAGACAAAAAGTGTTGTGCAAATAAACAATAGAGGCAGGTTTATTATTTTTACTGACAAATAGCGTAACTTTTACTTTCGCCATGAGCCTTTCTCCTTTCACCTTTTTCCTTAACCCACAACAAAAAAAGCCGCTGTTCGTTAAAACAGCGGCTTTCTTAATTAAAGCTTACAGCTAAAAACTGACAGCTTACAGCTAGTACTTTAAGCTTTCCCAATCACTTCAAGTCCACCCATGTATGGGCGTAATACTTCTGGTACGACTACTGAGCCGTCGGCTTGTTGGTAGTTTTCTAGTATGGCTACAAGTGTACGGCCAACCGCTAAACCTGAGCCGTTTAGTGTGTGTAAAAGCTCTGGTTTTTTAGCGCCTTCACGACGAAAACGTGCTTGCATACGGCGTGCTTGGAAATCAACCATGTTTGAACAAGACGAAATTTCGCGATAGGTGTCTTGCGCTGGTAACCATACTTCTAAATCGTAGGTTTTAGCTGCGCCGAAGCCCATATCGCCCATACATAAAATCACTTTACGGTATGGCAATTCAAGCGCTTGTAAAATTTGCTCAGCATGGCCTGTTAGCTCTTCAAGCGCTTGCATTGAATCTTCTGGTTTTACAAGCTGAACTAGTTCAACTTTATCAAACTGGTGCTGACGGATTAAACCGCGTGTATCGCGACCGTAGCTGCCTGCTTCACTTCTAAAACATGGCGTGTGCGCTGTTAAGCGAATTGGTAAATCGCTTTCTTCGTAAATTTCATCACGTGCGCTGTTTGTAAGCGGTACTTCTGCCGTAGGAATAAGGCTAAAGCCAGCTTGCTGCTCGCCATCATCGTTCACTAGGCCTAACGTGTGGAATAAATCACCCGCAAACTTAGGTAATTGGCTGGTGCCGTAAAGACTTGCACTATTAACTAAGTACGGTACATACATTTCTGTGTAGCCGTTTGTGTCTGTGTGGGTATCTAGCATGTATTGGGTAAGTGCTCGGTGCATACGTGCTACTTGGCCGCGCATTACTGTAAAACGTGCGCCACTAATTTTAACGCCCATTTCAAAGTCTAAGCCGTTTAGGTCTTGCCCTACGTCAACGTGGTCTTTAACTTCGAAATCGTATTTTTTAGGGGTGCCCCACGTTAAAATTTCTACGTTGTCGTCTTCGTCAGCGCCTTCTGGTACCGACTCATCCGGTAAATTTGGAATTGCTAAGGCAATTTGTTTAATTGCTTCTAACACTTCATCTTGTTCAGCTTTAGCTGCGTCTAATTCGCTGCCTAAGTTAGCAACTGCGTCTAGCAATGGCTGTGCATCTTCGCCCTTTGCTTTTGCTTGACCAATGGCTTTCGCACTGGCGTTACGTTGACTTTGAAGTTCTTGCGTTTTTACTTGTAATGTTTTGCGTTTTTCTTCAAGTTCAGTCACTACCGCTACATCTAGCTCATAACCACGTGCGGCTAAACGTGCTGCAGTTTGTTCGACATCTTGACGTAAATATTTAGAATCTAACATGTTAGTTTTTTAACCTTTTTGCATTACTAGCTGAAGGCCCAGCCAAGCCATAAAAATACACACCATCACGTTTAAGATGATATTGAGGGCCATTTTAATAAAGTGACCTTGTTGTAATAACAACAACGAATCCATTGAGAATGTTGAAAAGGTGGTTAACGCACCTAAAAAGCCAATTCCGATGAGGGTTTTAGCGGGACTAACGGCAATAACCTGCTTATCGATTAAACCGTACAAAATGCCCATCAACAATGAACCCAGAATATTAACCGTCAACGTACCAAAAGGGAATCCCCTACCGAGGAGTTTTAGCATGGTTTCGCTAATAAAAAATCGTAAACAGGCTCCTGAGGCTCCGCCAAGGGCGATCATCATGTAAAGTTTAATCATGCTCATAACGTTTTACTGGACTTTGTGCGTCGCGCTCTTTTAAATAATCGAGCTTTTGTTTAATTTTTTGCTCAAGCCCACGATCACTTGGCTGGTAGTATTTTTTGCCATCCATTTCTGGCGGTAGGTATTTTTCGCCAGCAGCAAATGCACCCTCTTCGTTATGTGCATAACGATACTCTGCGCCATAACCTAAGTCTTTCATTAAATTAGTGGGGGCATTACGTAAATGCTCTGGTACAGGGTAGCTTGGCTGATTTTTAGCATCATCTTTGGCTTGATTAAACGCCATATAAACCGCATTGCTTTTAGGCGCACTAGCCAAGTACAAGGTGGCCTGTGCAATGGCGCGCTCGCCTTCGCTTGGGCCAACACGTTGGAATATATCCCATGCGTTTAAAGCCACTTCCATCGCTCGCGGATCGGCGTTGCCTATGTCTTCGGTGGCAATTGCTAATAAGCGCCTTGCAACATACAGCGGGTCGCCGCCACCTGCTAAAATACGGCAGTACCAATAAAGCGCACCATCGGGTGAACTGCCTCGCACCGATTTATGAAACGCCGAAATTAAATCGTAAAATTCATCGCCGCCTTTATCGTATTTCGCTAAATGCGTAGGGAGTACTTGGCTGAGTACCTGTTCATCAACATGAAATTGGCCGTTTTGCTCAGTAGTTAAATCGACTGCTTGCTCGAGTAAATTAAGCACTTTACGAGCATCGCCACCACTTGCTTGGCATAGCGCCTGTTTGGCGTTATCTGCAATCACGATATGTTTTTGGCTTAATTGCTCGTCTTGTTTAAGTGCACGCTCTATTACTGTGTATAAATCGCTTTCCTGCAAGGATTTTAATACATACACCCTTGCGCGAGATAAAATCGCATTATTAAGCGCAAACGAGGGGTTTTCGGTGGTGGCGCCTACAAATATAAAAGTGCCATCTTCAATATGCGGTAAAAACGCGTCTTGCTGAGATTTATTAAAGCGGTGTACCTCGTCAACAAACATTAAAGTGCGCTGACCACGGCTTTGTAAGTTATCGCGAGCTTGGGTTACGCTATCGCGAATATCTTTTACGCCAGCGGTTACTGCCGACATTTGAATTAGTTCAGCGTCGGCATGGTTGGCAATAATTTGCGCCAGCGTAGTTTTACCTACCCCCGGCGGCCCCCATAAAATTAAACTATGGCAGCGCCCTGCTACTATCGCTTGATGAAGAGGTTTATCTGCGCTGAGTAAATGTTGCTGCCCTATGTAATCGTTAAGCGATAAAGGGCGCATACGCGCAGCGAGTGGGCGCACATCGGGCCCAAAGTTAAATCCTAAATTACTCACCGTTACTCTGATCGTCTATTTCTACACCCGCTGGCGGGGTAAATTCAAAAGTTGTTTTATCAAGCTCAGTATTAACCTGTGCATTGCTAAATGTAAACGCAGACAGCTGGCCTGAGTTATCTTTAACCACCAGTTTTGCAAGCCCCTGCTCGTTATCAGCAAAAGTAATATCAAGCTGCTCTACTTGGCTTTCTACGCCTTTATTTGGGGTAATGCTAAAGCCTAAGTTAGTAGCGAGCACGCTGTATTTTTCCCATTGCGCAGGGTCTTTAGAGGTGAGCAATATAAACGGTGTAGAGTCAATTAAACCGCTGGTTTTCATAATGGTTACTTGCTCAGCAAAGCTATCAAAGTAATAGGTTTTATCGCCGTTTGACACAAATAAAGTGTCGTCTGGGTTAGTTTGCTGCCAGCGAATCATCAATGGCTGTTGCAGCGCAATATTGCCTTGGCCTTGCATTACCAGTTGGCCTTCACCGTCGGTTACGTTTTGTTTAAATTGTGCTTTAAAGCTTTTTAACGTTGATAACTTATCTTGTAATGCTTGGCTGTCGTCAGCAAAGCTGGGCATAGCCACTAAACTGCCTAATACTAATAATAAACTACTTAATTTTTTCATTAATTTGCTCCATTAGGTACTAATACATCGCGTGCGCCGTTATGTCCTGGTGCACTCACGATACCTGATGTTTCCATTTGTTCTACTAAACGTGCAGCACGGTTATAGCCTACACGTAATTTACGTTGCACTGATGATACCGATACTTTTCCGGTTTCTATTACAAAGGCGACCGCTTCGTCGTATAACGGATCTGATTCTTCATCGCCATTTTCGCTGGCTTCACCTGGTAATAAAATATCTTCAGTGGCATCGCCATTTAAAATTTCGTCTATGTAATTTGGTTTAGCGCGGGCTTTCCAATCGTTTACCACGGCATGTACTTCATGGTCGTCTACAAACGCGCCATGCACACGCTCTGGTACACTGGTGCCTGGCGGTAAATAAAGCATGTCACCCATGCCTAATAAATTTTCTGCACCTTGTTGATCCAGTATGGTGCGCGAGTCTATTTTACTTGATACCTGAAACGCCATACGTGTAGGTATGTTCGCTTTAATTAAACCGGTTATTACATCAACCGACGGACGCTGCGTTGCTAATATTAAATGAATACCCGCAGCACGGGCTTTTTGCGCTATACGAGCAATTAACTCTTCAACTTTTTTACCAACAATCATCATCATGTCGGCAAATTCGTCAATAACCACCACAATGCTAGGTAACTTATCTAGCTCATCTGGGCCCTCTTTCATGCCGTCGGTGTCTTTAAACAATGGATCCATAATTGGGTAGCCCGCTTCTTTGGCTTCCATTACTTTTTGGTTGTAACCTTTTAAGTTACGCACACCCAAAGCCGACATCAGCTTATAACGGCGTTCCATTTCACCTACACACCAACGCAGCGCGTTAGCAGCTTCTTTCATGTCGGTCACAACTTCACATAATAAATGCGGAATGCCTTCGTATACTGAAAGCTCAAGCATTTTCGGGTCAATCATGATCATACGAACATCTTCAGGGCCCGATTTATACAGTAAGCTTAATATCATTACATTAACGCCCACTGACTTACCTGAACCCGTTGTACCGGCAACTAATAAATGTGGCATTTTACCTAGGTCGGCACACACAGGTTGCCCTGCAATATCTTTACCAAGCACCATGGTTAATGGCGATGGGTTTTGCTCAAACTTAGGTGCGTTTATCACTTCTGACAAACGTACAATTTCACGGTATTTATTAGGCAGCTCAATACCGATATAGGTTTTACCCGGAATAACTTCAACCACTCGCACACTAATTGCCGATAGCGAGCGCGCTAAATCTTTTGACAACCCAGTAATTTTAGACACCTTAATACCCGGTGCTAAATCAAGCTCAAAACGAGTAACAACGGGCCCGGGGTAAACTCCAACCACGGTAGCTTGCACGTTAAAATCGAGTAATTTTGTTTCTACAAGGCGCGATACACTATCAAGCTCTTCTTGCGAAATTGGATTTTTTGCTTTGTCGGGTCTGTCTAGTAAATCCAATGATGGCAATGGCCCCGCAGGTGGCTCTTGCTCTAATAATTGCTCAAACTTCTCTTTGGCAGTTGGCGGCGGTTGAAACCCTGATTTAGGCTTGTTAATTGGCCTTGCTGGTGAGACCACCGTTGTGGTTGGTTTTTCAGGTTCAACCACTGGGCTTTGATCCAGCGCATTAAGCGCCGCTTCTGTGTCCATAGGTTCATCGTCTATGGCGCTAAAACTAATTTCTTGATCGAGTATTTGGTCAAGCTCGTCAAACGGCATAAACTCGTCGTCTTGAGGAGCATTAACCTTAGTTGCGGGTTTATCGATTGCTTTGGGTTTGTCTGCTGTTTTATTAGCAAGTTCAGGTTCTTGTTGTCGTGTATCGTCTTCAAAATAGGCATCGGGTTGCTCGTCTTGTACTTTACCTGCAATGTGCTCGCGCTGCATCCAACCTCGAGCATAGGTGACCAAAAAGCGGTATAACCTAACTATTAAGTCACCTAAATAATCAACAAATTGTACCCACGACACACCTGTTAATAGGGTTAACCCTGCAAAAAAGAAACACAGCAGTAAAATAGAGGTACCGGTAAAATTAAACGCTGGCATCATCGCCGATGCAATCACATCGCCCACCACCCCACCGGATGAAAAATTATAAATATCATCAAAATTAATACTGCTAATAGCGGTTGCTGAGGTAATAAACAGCGCAAAGCCAATAATGCGTAATCCAAGTGTGGTGTAATCGAGTTGCAAAATACGGTGTGGCTGCTTAAACACTAAATAGCCAAGCAGCTGAATGGCCGCTGGCACAAAATAGGCAAGCCAACCAAAGGTAAGAAGTAAAATGTCGGCCACCCACGCGCCCGCCGTACCTGTGATATTTTGTACATTGGTAAACTCACCCGTTTGCGACCAAGCAGGATCGGCAGGATGAAAACTAATTAAAGCACATAAAATAAATACCGCTGCAAAGGTGCTGACGATGAGCCCCGTTTCTAATAGTCTTTGTACACCGTTTAGGCGCATAATTACCTATCCCTCATTATTATTTTTTACACTCACTTGGCAATAGAATACCTTAGCAGGAAATGTATTTTGATGCACTTTATCTTAACCATGATGGCCTGATTATGAACAAGTTTTTATTATTTAGTCGTACACTCATTAAAAAAGCAAAGTTGGCTGCAACAATAAAAGTATATTAAAGGCTGTTACTTTATCATTAAGCAACAAAAGGACGAATAACAACGCCTTCTTCACCTTTTACTTCTTCCATCACCACGTAGGTACGACTTTCACTCACATTGGGCAGCTTTAATAATATATCACCGAGTACGCCTCGGTATTCTGACATATCGTTAACCCGGGTTTTTAATAAAAAGTCGAAATTACCCGAAACCAAATGACATTCTATAATTTCTTCGTGTTTTCTAACAGCAGCACTGAACTCTTCAAACACGTCGGGCGATGTTTTGGTAATGGTTACTTCCACATACACAGAAAGCCCTTGACCAAGCTTGGCAGGATCAACCACTGCTTTATAGCCTAAAATATACCCTTCTCGCTCTAGCTTTTTCACTCGCTCTAGACAGGGCGTGGCGCTTAGGCCAACTCGTCGGGCCAGTTCAACATTTGACAGGCGGCCATCAAGTTGTAATTCGACTAAAATTTTGCGATCAATACGGTCTAATAAGTTATGCATGGCTTTTTAGTTTTTTATTCTAATAAAATTAATTTTACAGATACTAACACTATAAAGGACTTAAAAAAAGGTGAGACACACTACCCTAGCATGAATATAATAGTGGAAAATTTTTATCCCGTTCTAACAAGGCAAAATTATGATTATTGGTGTACCTAAAGAAATTAAAAACCACGAGTACCGTGTAGGTATGGTTCCTGCGAGTGTTCGCGAACTTGTAAATCACGGCCACCAAGTGATTGTTGAAACGAATGCTGGTATGGGCATTGGTTTTACAAATGATGATTATGTTCAAGCAGGCGCTGAAATTTTAGAAACAGCTGCTGACGTTTTTGCAAAAGCAGAAATGATCATCAAGGTAAAAGAGCCACAAGCTGTTGAGCGTGCAATGTTACGTGAAGACCAAATTCTTTTCACTTACCTTCACCTTGCACCGGATCTTCCACAAACTGAAGACCTTGTTAAAAGTAAAGCAATCTGTATTGCTTATGAAACAGTAACTGATGCACGCGGCGGTTTACCACTATTGGCACCAATGAGTGAAGTAGCGGGCCGTATGTCTATTCAAGCAGGTGCACAAGCGCTAGAAAAAGCAAACCACGGTCGTGGTATGTTACTAGGTGGTGTACCAGGTGTTGAGCCAGCTAAAGTTGTTGTTATTGGTGGCGGCATGGTTGGTCGTAGCGCTGCACAAATGGCGGTTGGCTTAGGTGCTGAGGTTGTTGTACTTGACCGTAACATCGACGTACTACGTGCACTAGACGCACAGTTTGGTAACAAAGTTAAAGCTATTTACTCAACAGCTGATGCGCTTGAAAAGCACGTATTAGAAGCTGACCTAGTAATTGGTGGCGTGCTTATCCCAGGTGCTGCTGCACCTAAACTAGTGACTGCTGAACACATTAAAGCAATGAAGCCAGGTGCTGCTATTGTTGATGTTGCGATTGACCAAGGTGGTTGTATTGCAACCTCTAAAGCAACTACGCACGCTGATCCTACTTTCATCGTTGATGAAGTTGTTCACTACTGTGTTGCTAACATGCCTGGTGCTGTTCCACGTACATCTACATTTGCACTTAATAATGCAACATTACCGTTCATCATTAACCTTGCAAACAAAGGTTACAAAAAAGCACTACTAGATGACGCTCACTTCTTAAAAGGCTTAAACGTAATTAAAGGCCAAGTAACATACAAAGAAGTAGCTGAAGCGTTCAACATGGAATATGTTGACCCACGCACTGCAGTAGAAAACGCGTAACTATTATTGTTACCGCTTATACCTAAGCCATAATTTAGGTATAAGCATTAAAAAAGCAGCTAATTAGCTGCTTTTTTTGTATCTAAATTTTAGGGTCTGTGGTCAACAGACCCAAGTGTTATATAAATCGTTTAATAATAAAATCGACTTTTACGCGCTTAGCTTGACCAAGTAGCTTTTTCACTGGCTGCGGGTAATCGCTCATGGTTTCTAAATCATCTGGACCGGTTAAACGACGACAATGCTTTAAAATTTCTTGGCGTTCATTATCAATGTCGCGCATTATCGTTTGCTCAGGGTCTTCTATCAGAATACCATTTTCGATATCTAGCCCCCATGCACGCGGATTTAAATTATGCCCGCTAAGTAAATGCACTTTACGGTCACAACAAATCCCTTTTAAATGAAACGAGTTACTCTCGTGTTTCCACAGGTAAACGTTTAAGTTGCCATTATCTATGTGGCGTTTTTGCGATTTTACAAATTTATGCAAAATAGTTTCGTATAAATACGGTAATGCACCAATTTTACTAAACGGCTCGCTAGGTGGCAGGTAAAAATCGTTTGCGGTTTTATCGCCCACCACAATAGTGACTTGTTTACCTTGCTTTAATAAGCGACGTAAAGAGCGCATTAAAGGCGCCGGGAAATTAAAATACGGCGTGTATAACACCAACTCTTGCTCGGTAGTATCAAACAGCGCTTTGATTAAGCGATTAAGTTCGTTATTACGACGGCCTAAACCCAAAAACAAACGAATGCCCATTGCATGAGTATTCAATTGTTGCGCACTTTTATAGCTTGCCGATTTAAGCTCACGCATAAGTTGCTTTTGTTCAAGTTTAAAGTCCGCCATGCGTTTAAGCGGTCGTTGATCAATTCTTGGAACCGCTTCAGAGTTCAATAACGTTGATTCGATAAAGTCGACTACTGAGTCACATAACTCGCTTTGCGAAACTAAAAAGTAGCGATCAAGTCGGTATCGGTCGCTATATTGCAAATACACATTGTTTAAACTAGCACCGCTATACAGCAGTGTGTCGTCAATAACAAAGCCTTTTAAATGCAACACCCCAAACAGTTCTTTGGCTTTTACAGGGACACCATACACTTGAACGTTTGAATTAAACTTCTCTAAGCTATCGCAATATAAACTTGCATTGCCCTCTGACTTTTCTGCGCCAATTAAACCGCGTTGCGCGCGATGAAAATCAACCAGTACTTTAATTTCAAGCGAAGGGTTAGCTAACGATGCACTGTGTAGTGCGGCTAATATTTCACGACCCGCTTCATCATCTTGTAAATAAAGTGTGGTGATATAAATTCGTTTTTTTGCGTTGGCAATTAAATCTAACAATTGCGTACGGTATTCTTGCGCATTGGTTAAGACGTTAACGTCTTTTGAAGTCAACCCAAATGCGGGTTTCTCTTGCCAAAATAACATAGTTGCCTATTCACTTAGGTCACATAATTAAGCAGTGACAAATCAAAATTAGTTAAAAGATAACAAAAAAAATCAGGCTGGTCATGAATTAACGTTGTTTTATTGGCTAACAGTCTATTTATTAGGCGGGCGCTACCTTTAATGCATTTACTAGTACACATTAATGAACAGCTTTGTAATTTGCGAAAAAAAATAATCTCATCTTTTATTTACTTCCTGCTTGTTTTTCTTAGAATCGGGCGCATTAAAACCGTATTAAACGTTTAGGAAAAGATCATGACTGAAGCAAAACATTGTAAGTTACTTATTTTAGGTTCGGGCCCTGCAGGCTACACAGCCGCAGTTTACGCTGCACGTGCTAATTTAAACCCTGTTTTAATTACAGGTATTCAACAAGGTGGCCAGCTAACAACCACCACTGAAGTTGAAAACTGGCCTGGCGATGCACACGGTTTAACCGGCCCTGCATTAATGGATCGTATGAAAGAGCATGCAGAACGCTTTGAAACTGAAATTGTGTTCGACCACATCAACAAAGTTGACGTATCTAAGCGCCCTTTCACACTAACCGGTGACCAAGGTACTTACACATGTGATGCTTTAATTATTGCAACAGGTGCCTCTGCTAAATATTTAGGCTTAGAATCTGAGACTAATTTCCAAGGTCGTGGTGTTTCTGCTTGTGCAACCTGTGACGGGTTTTTCTATAAAGGCCAAAAAGTAGCGGTTGTTGGTGGTGGTAATACGGCTGTTGAAGAAGCGTTATACCTGTCTAACATTGCTGATGAAGTTCATGTTATTCACCGTCGTGATAGTTTCCGTAGTGAAAAAATTCTTGCTGACCGCCTTGCTGAAAAAGCAGCAAACGGTAACGTTGTAATGCACTACAACCGTACACTTGATGAAGTACTTGGTGACCAAATGGGTGTGACCGGCGTTCGCATCAAAGATGTGGCATCAGATGCTACTGAAGAACTTGATTTAGCGGGTGTATTTATTGCCATTGGCCATAAGCCAAACACCGATATGTTTGAAGGTCAGCTAGAAATGAAAGACGGCTACCTAGTGGTTGAATCTGGTCTTAACGGTAATGCAACTCAAACAAGTGTGCCAGGCGTATTTGCTGCCGGTGATGTGTCTGATCATATTTACCGTCAAGCTATCACCTCTGCCGGTACTGGCTGTATGGCTGCACTTGATGCAGAACGCTTTTTAGATAACCTGTAATTTAGGTTCTAAATTAGAATAGGGCTGAATTTTCAGCCCTTTTTTGTGCCCAAACATTACGCCCGAAATAATTGCACTCGCACCAATATTCACTGAATTTATAGTTGAAATTAGTCTTATTTATACAATTAATGGCTCAGGTGCGATAGGATCTAAGGGTGAGCAACAAATACCGTCAAATTATATAAGTAAAACTAGCTATAATTATCGTCAGGAATAAAAGCTTTATTCATTTAGGCATTACTAGAAACTGTAAAATCAGTTAAAATGCTTAACTTCATATCAAGTAAATTACCGAGAGTTTTCTATGAGTTTGTATACAAAATATATGGAAGAAATCCAAACCCGTAAAACGGAGCTTGGATTAAGCCCACAACCAATCGATAGCGCTGAACTAGTATCAGAAATAATTAATCAAATTAAAGATACTAATAACGAGCACCGTAAAGATTCACTGCATTTCTTTATTTTTAATACTTTACCTGGAACAACCAGTGCTGCGGGCGTTAAAGCACAGTTTCTAAAAGAAATCATTTTAGGTGAAGAGCACGTTGCAGAGATCACTCCAGAATTTGCATTCGAACTACTTTCACACATGAAAGGCGGCCCATCGATTGAAATGCTAATTGATTTAGCCTTTGCTGATGACGCAAAAATCGCAGCACAAGCTGCAGAAGTACTGAAAACTCAGGTATTCTTATACGATGCAGATATGGAGCGCATTAAAGCGGCCTACGAATCAGGTAACCCAATTGCTAAAGAATTACTAGAGAGCTTCTCAAAAGCTGAATTCTTCACAAAACTACCTGACATCGAAGAAAAAATCGAAGTAGTAACTTACATTGCTGGTGAAGGCGACATCTCAACTGATTTACTGTCTCCAGGTAACCAAGCACACTCGCGTGCTGACCGTGAATTACACGGTAAGTGCATGATCACTGAAGAAGCACAACAAGAAATTGTTGCCCTTCAAAAGAAACACCCTAACGCTAAAGTAATGCTTATTGCTGAAAAAGGCACCATGGGCGTTGGTTCATCACGTATGTCTGGTGTGAATAACGTAGCACTTTGGGCTGGTAAACAAGCAAGTCCATACGTTCCTTTCATCAACATTGCACCTGTTGTTGCAGGTACTAACGGTATTGCACCAATCTTCTTAACAACGGTTGATGTAACTGGCGGTATTGGTCTTGACCTTAAAAACTGGGTTAAGAAAGTAGATGCAGACGGCAATACAGTAACTGATGCAAATGGTGACGCTGTGCTTGAAGAAGCCTACTCTGTTGCTACTGGTACTGTGCTAACAATCAATACTAAAGAGAAAAAGCTTTATAACGGTGATAAAGAGCTTGTTGATATTTCATCAGCATTCACACCGCAAAAAGTTGAATTCATGAGAGCCGGTGGTTCTTACGCTGTTGTATTCGGTAAAAAACTACAAACGTTTGCTGCTGAAACTCTTGGCATTGAAACGCCGCTTGTTTATGCACCTTCAAAAGAAATTTCACACGAAGGCCAAGGCTTAACAGCGGTTGAAAAAATCTTTAACCGTAACGCGGTAGGTGTACTATCAGATACGCCACTTCATGCTGGCTCAAATGTTCGTGTTAAAGTGAACATCGTTGGTTCGCAAGATACAACCGGTCCAATGACAGCGCAAGAATTAGAAGCCATGGCTGCTTCAACGATTTCACCTCTTGTTGATGGTGCCTATCAATCTGGTTGTCATACAGCATCAGTATGGGATAGCAAAGCACAAGCAAACATTCCTAAACTAATGGCGTTTATGAATAAGTTTGGTTTGATCACTGCACGTGACCCGAAAGGCGTTTACCATGCAATGACTGACGTTATTCACAAAGTATTGAACGACATTACAATTGATGATCGCGCTATCATCATTGGTGGTGACTCGCATACACGTATGTCTAAAGGCGTTGCCTTTGGTGCCGATTCAGGTACTGTTGCTGTTGCACTTGCAACCGGTGAATCTGCGATGCCGATTCCTGATTCAGTTAAAGTAACGTTTAAAGGCAAAATGGCTAAGCATATGGATTTCCGCGATGTTGTACATGCAACGCAAGCGCAAATGCTTAAGCAATTTGGCGGCGAAAACGTATTCCAAGGTCGTATCATTGAAGTTCATATTGGTACCCTAATGGCTGACCAAGCGTTTACCTTCACTGACTGGACTGCAGAAATGAAAGCGAAAGCGTCAATCTGTATTTCAAATGATGAAACGTTAATTAAGTCAATTGAACTTGCTAAGTCACGTATCCAAATCATGATCAACAAAGGTATGGAAAACGAAGCACAAACGCTACAAGGTCTAATCGATTTAGCCGACAAGCGTATTGCAGGTATTCAATCTGGTGAAGAGCCAGCACTTTCTCCAGACGACAACGCTAAATACCACGCAGAAGTTGTGGTTGATTTAGACCAAATCGTTGAGCCAATGATTGCCGATCCAGACGTTAATAACGATGATGTGTCTAAGCGTTATACTCACGATGTGATCCGCCCTGTTTCTTTTTACAACGACAAGCCTGTTGATTTAGGTTTTGTTGGTTCGTGTATGGTTCACAAAGGCGATATGAAAATTATTGCTCACATGCTACGTAACCTTGAGAAGAAAAACGGTTCTATCTCATTCAAAGCGCCATTGGTTGTTGCGCCACCAACATACAACATTGTTGATGAGCTTAAAGCGGAAGGCGATTGGGATATTCTTGCTAAATACGCAGGTTTTGAATTTGACGATGCAAAACCAAAAACGGCTGCACGTACTAAGTATGAAAATATCTTATACCTAGAACGCCCTGGTTGTAACCTATGTATGGGTAACCAAGAAAAAGCAGAACCTGGTGATACTGTTATCGCAACATCAACACGTCTTTTCCAAGGCCGTGTAGTAGCCGATACATCTGAGAAAAAAGGTGAATCACTACTAGGTTCTACGCCAGTTGTAGTTCTATCTTCTGTTCTTGGTCGTTTCCCGACTATGGAAGAGTATAAGTCTGCGGTTGAAGGTATTGACCTTACATCGTTTACACCTGTTGAAGAAGCAATGACAACTAAGTTCAACGCAGGTGAAGCTGTACCAGTAAAAGTGGTTAGCTAATTCGATTAGTTTACCATTTAATTAAGCGCGTTTTTTAACGCGCTTTTTTTATGCCTAAAATTTACCTAACAGCAATTTAAGCCCTGCTCAACCCTATGGACAACACAATAATTTGTGGTTTGTGATTTTAAAGCAACAGGTTACACTTTGTCTTGACCATGCAGTTATTCAATCGGTGTTATGACTAAACAACTTTATCAACTCGCTCAAAGCCACTTTGCTTTTCCTGATCCCAACCATGCATTAGATGATCCAGATGGTTTGCTTGCCATTGGTGGATGTTTATCGGTAACGCGGTTAAAAAATGCCTATTTATCTGGTATTTTTCCGTGGTTTAGTGAACACGAGCCAATTATGTGGTGGTCACCGAGTGAGCGCGGTATTGTTGAGCTTAATGACTTTCATGTTAGTAAAAGCTTACGAAAACATTTAAAAAAGCACCCGGTCACCGTAACTATTAACCATGCCTTTGAAGAAGTGATAGAAGCGTGCCGCGATCAACGTCTTGATACCGATGGCACTTGGATCACCCCGCAAATGCAACAGGCGTACATAAAAGCGCATTACAATGGCTTAGCTCATAGTTTAGAGGTATGGCGTGAGGGAGAGCTTGTAGGCGGCTTATATGGGATTATGCAAACTGGCGTTTTTTGTGGTGAATCAATGTTTCATCATCAAACAAATTGCTCCAAACTGGCGATGTGGGCGCTGGTTAATTGGCTTAAGCGCCATGATGCGCATTTTATTGATTGCCAATTAGAAAATCCTTATTTAATTTCGTTAGGTGCCAGCGTGATTCCACGTGAAGAATTTTTAACTAAACTTAATAAAGCACAGTGTTACACCCCAGCTGCCAGTATGTGGCAGCCACAGGAGCTAATCGCGATATATGAATGAACAACTTCCGGCTCGTATAGGCCTAAGCCAACCGTTTGAATGCAGTTATTTACCTGATCGCCAAGAACAACTGCTGGTGATACTCGACCCAAGTTGTTACAGCAGCAACAAGTTTGAATCATTATTAGGATTAGGCTTTCGTCGCAGCGGTAACCAAATTTACCGTCCGCACTGCCCTATTTGCAGCGCATGTAGTTCTGTGCGCGTTTTAGCTGATGAGTTTATGCCGACAAAATCGCAAAAACGTAAACTTAACAAAGCAAAAAACCGCTTTGAGGTAAAATATTCACAGGTTGAACGCGAACAATACTACCCACTTTACAGTAAATACATTAGTTTACGTCATCAAGACGGTTCTATGTATCCACCTGATAAATCACAATTTCAAAGTTTTTTGTTTTGTAGCTGGTTAGCCATCACCTTTATAGAGCTTTGGGATCAAGAAAACTTAGTAGCCGTTGCTGTAACTGATTGTATGGACAACGCTATTTCCGCTATTTATACATTTTTTGACCCTGACTACGAACACTTCAGTTTAGGGACTGTAATGATATTACAGCAGCTTAAATTTGCTAAACAGCAACACAAACAGTTTGTTTATTTAGGCTATCAAATAGATGAATGCGACAAAATGAAGTATAAAACCCAGTTTTTACCTGCCCAAAAACAGCTCAATGACCAGTGGGTGGCTATTTAATTTACAAAAATAGCCCCTGCGCCTTTACTTATTGGCGTATTTTGGGCAAAATCTGCAGCGTTTAACTATTAAAGAGGTGTTACGCTAAACATGGCGAAAGAAGACGTAATCGAAATGCAAGGGACAGTCCTTGATACTTTACCAAATACAATGTTCCGAGTTGAGCTAGAAAATGGTCACGTAGTTGTGGCTCATATTTCAGGTAAAATGCGCAAAAACTATATCCGTATTTTAACCGGCGATAAAGTAACGGTAGAAATGACTCCTTACGATTTATCGAAAGGTCGTATCGTATTCCGTGCTCGCTAAGTAAGTGCGTAAACGAGATTTAGTTTTTGGCTAGTGAAAACTAGCTTTAAGCGTTTATTAAATGTAATTAATGGTAGTAGCCAGTAATTACATTTAATAAACAAAAAACCCAGCCTTTGCTGGGTTTTTTGTTGCCTATTTCTTTGGCAAATAAAAAAAGCCTGCATAAAGCAGGCTTTTTAAATTGCTAACTTTTTTAGGTTAGGCTGGCGTTAAGTCACTCTCGTAATCAAAACGCAGCTTTTTATCTTTAACCGATACTTTTACCGTACCGCCAGAAATTAGCTCACCAAACAGTATTTCGTTAGCCAATTGCTTTTTAAGATCTTCTTGAATAACACGTGCCATAGGACGCGCGCCCATTGCTTTGTCATAGCCTTTATCAGCCAACCACTCACGAGCTTTAGAAGTAAGCTCAAGGTTAACTGACTTCTTATCCAGTTGCGCTTGTAACTCAACAACAAATTTATCAACCACTTGCAAAATAACGTCTTTTTCGAGGTGATTAAACCAAATAATGTTATCTAAGCGGTTTCTAAATTCAGGTGAAAATACTTTATTAATTTCACCCATTGCATCGTGAGTATGATCTTGCTCACTAAAACCAATAGATTTACGCGTTGTTTCTTGTACGCCGGCATTGGTGGTCATCACCACGACTACGTTTCTAAAGTCGGCTTTTCGGCCGTTATTATCTGTTAGCGTACCGTGATCCATAACTTGTAATAAAATGTTGTAGATATCAGGATGCGCTTTTTCAATTTCATCCAGCAATACCACTGCATGTGGGTTTTTGATCACCGCTTCTGTTAATAAGCCGCCTTGTTCAAAACCTACATAACCCGGAGGCGCACCAATTAAACGGCTCACCGCATGGCGCTCAACGTATTCAGACATATCAAAACGAATAAACTCAACACCCATACATTTAGCTAATTGCTTGGTAACCTCAGTTTTACCTACCCCTGTTGGGCCTGCAAATAAGAACGAGCCAACCGGTTTGTTCTCGTTTGCTAAACCTGAGCGCGATAAGCGAATAGCAGAAGTTAATGCATCAATGGATTGATCTTGTCCAAACACCAACATTTTTAAATTACGGTCTAAGTTTTTCAGCGTTTCTTTATCAGACGACGACACATTTTGTGGCGGAATACGCGCCATTTTAGACACAATCATCTCAATATCAGATACACCAATGGTTTTTTTACGCTTGGACGTAGGCAGTAGCCGTTGGCTTGCGCCTGCTTCATCAATAACGTCAATCGCTTTATCAGGTAAGTGACGCTCATTAATATACTTGGCACTTAGCTCAGCGGCTGCTTTTAACGCTTTTTGCGTATAACGAATACCATGGTGTGCTTCGTAACGATCTTTTAAGCCGTTAAGAATTTTAGTGGTATCTTCAACGCTAGGTTCAAGCACATCAATTTTTTGAAAGCGACGGACAAGGGCGCGATCTTTTTCAAAAATATTCTTGTACTCACCGTAAGTGGTAGAACCCATACAACGTAATTGCCCACTTGAGAGTAACGGCTTAATTAAGTTTGAGGCATCCATTACCCCACCTGAGGCAGCACCTGCACCAATAATGGTGTGAATTTCATCAATAAATAAAATTGAACCTGGTTTTGCTTGTAACTCTTTTAATAAACTTTTAAAGCGTTTTTCAAAATCGCCTCGGTATTTGGTACCGGCAAGTAACGCGCCCATATCTAAAGAGTACACAACCGCATCTGCAATGACTTCAGGCACTTGTTCGTTAACAATACGATAGGCTAAGCCCTCGGCAATGGCAGTTTTACCTACGCCGGCTTCACCAACCAGTAATGGGTTATTCTTTTTACGACGACACAGCACTTGCACTGTGCGCTCTACTTCACTGTCACGGCCAACAAGCGGGTCAATATTACCCTCTTTAGCGTGTATATTAAGGTTAGTTGTAAAGCTGTCGAGCTTACTCGCTTCTTCGCTTGCTACTTCTTGCACCTCTTCATGAATATCGTCGGTATCATCGCCTAATTCGTCGTCACCTTTGGCAATCCCATGAGAAATAAAGTTAACAATATCAAGTCGAGAAATATCGTTCTTTTTAAGTAAGTACACGGCTTGGCTTTCTTGCTCAGAAAAAATAGCGACCAGCACATTAACGCCTGTCACTTCATTTTTGCCAGAAGATTGCACATGAAATACAGCGCGCTGTAATACTCGCTGAAAACCAAGTGTTGGTTGAGTTTCGCGCTCTTCTTCTAAATCAGGAATAACCGGTGTGGTTTCATCAATAAATTCAAGTAACTCTGTTTTTAATCCAGAAACGTCAACACCACACGCATTAAGCGCTTCTCCAGCTGATGGGTTGTCGAGTAGAGCTAATAAAAGGTGCTCTACGGTCATAAACTCATGACGACGTGTACGCGCTTCACGAAACGCAGTGTTCAAAGTTAGTTCTAAGTCTTTATTTAGCATTGGCAACCCCTTACAGAGATAATAATTTTATACCGCACTTCAAAGATGAAAGTTCACCTTTGTGGTATTTATTCCTGCTCACAACTACATAGCAGTGGATGCTCGTTATCCCTTGAGTAGCGGTTAACTTGCTCAGCCTTAGTATGTGCTACGTCGGCGCTGTAAACACCACATATGCCCTTACCTTGCTGATGTATTTGCAGCATCACATCAGTTGCTCTATCGCTATCCATATTAAAAAACGTCATTAAGATCTCTATTACAAAATCCATCGGCGTGTAATCATCGTTGTTTAACACAACTTTATATTTTCGCGGTGGCTGCAACTTTTGCTTTTCACTATCGCGAACGGTGTCGATAACACCAGAATCTTTCATACCACTCATAATTAAATATAGTCTTGTCTTTGTAACTCAAGCAAACTTGAATAAAAAAATAAATAAAATGTTAAAAAATAACCTAAAACACTTGACTGGTTGCTTAAATAAACTACAGTCAAATGGTGATTGATTAAACCTTAGTCAGTCTAGCAAACAATACAGTTTAGGATAACTAAATTAGTCAACTTATAGAAGGATGTAGAAGTATGGCTTGTGGTAAAGTCAAATGGTTCAACAACGCCAAAGGTTTTGGTTTCATCGTAGAAGACGGTTGCGAGAACGACATTTTTGCTCATTACTCCACTATTGTAATGGACGGATACAAGACGCTTAAAGCTGGTCAAGATGTTACCTTCGAATTACAACAGGGCCCTAAAGGTCTACACGCTACTAATATAGCCCCTAACGGCGATATTATAGAGTGATTGTAAATATGAGACTAAAGCGAGTGACCTGTTTAGATCCTCGCTTAATCCCCTAAATATCCCTAACCACTTACATATAAATTGCTTCATTGTTTGTTAATTCAACCCCGCTCCTTGATTTTATTTTATCTACCCCAATAATTTTAGTATTAGATGTTTAACTGCTGGCGTTTGGCGCGTAATCCTAGCCCTTTTTAGCCAAGCTTGTTACACTCTTTATCCTGTAAAACGTAATTACTTTAGCCTAATGGCTAGTTTGTATTTACATAAATTTTAGTTATAAAAGACATTAGTCCGTCAGGTGTGATTATTCTCACCTTGTTTAGGTTATACGAGTACCAACACCTAACAGACTACTCATTGCATATACTAATGCTTTATTTATAAGGTATTAAGCGATGATTTCTTTGCATTGTTGAATTTGGCCAATGCGGCCTACTATCTAGGAATGATGATGACATCAAAAATTATCTATACAAAAACGGACGAAGCTCCGGCACTAGCAACTTATTCGTTGTTACCTATTATCCAAGCGTACACAAATGCGGCAGGTGTTGAAGTTGAAACACGCGACATCTCATTAGCAGGTCGTGTAATTGCGAGCTTCCCGGATTACCTAACAGAAGAACAACGCATTGGTGATGCACTTGCAGAGCTTGGCGAAATGGCAAAAACACCAGAAGCTAACATCATTAAATTACCGAACATTAGTGCATCAGTTCCGCAACTTCGCGCTGTAATTAAAGAGCTTCAAGAAAAAGGTTATGCACTTCCAGAATACCCTGTAGAACCTAAAAACGATGAAGAAAAAGCCATTCAAGCAGCCTACGATAAAATTAAAGGCAGCGCAGTAAACCCTGTTCTTCGTGAAGGTAACTCTGACCGTCGCGCACCTAGTTCAGTAAAAGAATATGCGCGTAATAACCCGCATTCAATGGGTGCATGGAGCAAAGATTCTCAATCATATGTTGCAAGCATGGAAGAAGGTGATTTCTTTGGCTCTGAACAGTCAGTAACTGTTGATGAAGCAACGGATGTTCGTATTGAACACGTAGCGGCTAATGGCGATACCACAGTACTTAAGCAAAGCACGCCATTACTTGCTGGTGAAGTAATTGATGCATCACGTATTAGTGCTGCGAAATTACAAGCATTCTTAGAAGCTGAAATTAATGCAGCGAAAGAAAAAGGCGTGTTATTTTCGCTTCATATGAAAGCAACCATGATGAAAGTATCTGATCCAATCATCTTTGGTCACGCTGTAAAAGTATTCTACAAAGACGTTTTTGCAAAACACGGTGCACTTTTTGAAGAGCTAGGTGTTGATGTAAACAACGGTTTAGGCGATGTGTACTCTAAAATTCAAACATTAGATGACGCTAAGCGCGAAGAAATTGAAGCAGACATTCAAGCTGTTTACGCTAACCGCCCTGCTATCGCAATGGTTGATTCTCATCGTGGCATTACAAACTTACACGTACCAAGTGATGTGATCATCGATGCTTCTATGCCTGCTGCAATTCGCTCAAGCGGTCAAATGTGGAATAAAGACGATAAATTACAAGACACAAGCTTTGTAATTCCAGATCGTTGTTACTCTGGCGTTTACCAAGCAACGATTGATTTTTGTAAAGAGCACGGTGCTTTTGATCCTACGACTATGGGTAGCGTACCAAACGTTGGCCTTATGGCTCAAAAAGCGGAAGAATACGGCTCACATGACAAAACATTTGAAGCAAAAGCTGACGGTACTATTCGTGTTGTTGACACAAATGGCAACACCCTACTTGAGCACAGTGTTGAGCAAGGCGATATCTGGCGCATGTGTCAGGTTAAAGATGCACCAATTCAAGATTGGGTTAAACTTGCAGTAAACCGCGCTCGCGCAACAGGTAATCCGGCTATTTTCTGGTTAGATGCAGAACGTGCACACGATGCTCAGCTAATCAAAAAAGTGAATAAATACCTGCCAGATCACGACACTGCTGGCCTAGATATTCAAATTTTATCGCCAATGGATGCAACCTTATTCTCACTAGCACGCATCAAAGAAGGTAAAGATACGATTTCTGTAACAGGTAACGTATTACGTGATTACCTAACAGATTTGTTCCCAATTCTAGAATTGGGTACCAGTGCTAAAATGCTTTCAATTGTGCCACTAATGAATGGCGGTGGTTTATTTGAAACAGGTGCAGGTGGTTCTGCTCCTAAGCACGTTCAACAGTTTGAAAAAGAAAACCACTTACGTTGGGATTCTTTAGGTGAGTTCTTAGCACTTGCTGCGTCACTTGAACACCTAAGTACAACAACGGGTAATAACAAGGCACAAGTACTTGCGGATACGCTTGATAAAGCAACGGGTACATTCTTAGCTGAAAACAAGTCCCCTTCACGTAAAGTAAAAGAAATTGATAACCGTGGTTCTCATTTCTTCTTATCTTTATTCTGGGCTCAAGAACTTGCTAAGCAAAATGAAGATAGCGAGCTTAAAGCGCAATTTACACAAATTGCTAGCGACCTTGAAACCAACAAAGAGCAAATTGTTAGCGAGCTAAACGATGCACAGGGTCCTGCAATGAACATTGGCGGATACTTCCAGCCAAATGACGATGCAGCCTTCAAAGCAATGCGTCCGAGCACAACATTTAACGAGATTTTATCTAAACTAGTATAAATCATTTAAATGAATGAAAAGGCGCTCATAGAGCGCCTTTTTTGTGCTTAGGCGAAAGGTGTTCGTAAAAAAGGCCGCTAATGCGGCCTTTTAAATTCAACTTAAAAAGTTTATTTTGTGTATGCGCGTGGCATGTTCGATTCTGTTGTATAGCGCTCACGCAGTTTATCTTGGCGAGATTCAGTACTAACCTCAACTCCATTGATAAACATTTTATTCACGTGGCTGCTCAGCTCAAACGGGTCGTTACTCCACATAACAACATCAGCGGCTTTACCTACTTCTAAGCTACCGGCATTAATACCAAATACATCAGCTACATTCGAGGTCATGGCCTTTAATGCGCCTTGTTGGCTCATACCGTAAGACACTGCGTTACCGGCATCGTAGCGAAGCTGGTAAACATTGTGGCTGGCATCGCCACCCACAGTTAATAGCACTTTAACACCGGCTTTTTCTAATATGCCGGCATTATTTAAGCTTGCATGCAACGAATCGAAGCTGCCTGGTAAATTATCCATTGCACTAATGATCACAGGAATGCCTGCTTTAGCGATGCGATCTTTAACTACAACGGCATCTTGAGCGCCGTTAAGGACAATGTTTACGCCAAACTGCTGTTTCACTTTTATTAGTTCAACAATATCAGCCGAACGCGACACACTAATTAGTAATGGCATATCGCCTTTTAGTACTTTAGCCATTATGGTGTCTTCAGCACTTGGCTTAGCGTCGTCTTTTTTGGCTTCTTTACTTGCTTTAGTTTGATGCTCATCTAACTTATTGATAAGTGTTTGCAAGGTAAATGCACGAGAGCCTTTGCTGCGTTCACCCAAATGAACCACTAATGCTGCTTGCTTTTTATTTACGCTTTCGAAGCTACCACTTAAATCAACAACACTTGCAAGGCCTGCAAATATGCTGTCACCACCGTAAGGGGTGATCAAATCGCGAGTAATACCGCCTTTACGTGCATAAGGAATTAAGCTTGAACGAGGATTAAATGCCAAGCTTGCATCAAAATCGATACCCGCTTTGTCTTCTCCTGCATCGCGAGAACCGGCAACCGCACCTACTTCAACTAAGCCAAGCTGGTTTACACTGGCTATAAAACCTGGGGTCACTATTTGACCTTGAGCATCAATAACTTTGTCAACTTTAAAATCGCTAGGGTTAATGGCAGTGATTTTGCCATCATTCATAACTATGCTAGCTCCTTCTAATACACCTTGATCTGAAGATGTATGCAAAGTTGCATTAATAATTGCCAGTGACTCTGCGCTCACGGTACCCGATGCTAATAGCCCTGCAGCAACCAGAGAAAGCGAAAACGAACGTGATAATTTTTTCATTCTGGGGCTCCTTATTGTTGACCTAACATAAAATCACTTTGTGCTTGGAATGCGCTATCGTTTCTATCGTAAACTTTTGCACCATCAACAAACACTTGCTCTGCTTTTGCATAAACACTAAACGGGCTTTGATTCCAAATAACAACATCAGCTTGTTTACCTGTTTCAAGTGAGCCTGTTTTATCTTCAATACCTAACGATTTTGCGGCATTAGCTGTGATCCACTTAATTGCATGCTGCTCAGAAATATCAAACCCATTTTGGTTTGCACTGAACATAACTTTCGCTGCTTCTTGGTTTAAGCGTTGAATCGTGGTATCAGAATCTGAGTGCACAACGGCACATGAGTTTTTAACGGCATCAACAATTGCTACGTTCTCTTGCACCATATCGTAGGCTTCCATTTTAAAGCCCCACCAGTCTGGCCAAAGTGCAGCACACGAGCCGTTTTCAGCCAGTAAATCAGCAATTTTATAGGCTTCAATACCGTGATGGAATGTGCCGGCATGATAATTAAACTCTTTTGAAAGGTCGATCATCATCGCCATTTCTTCTGCTTTGTAGCAGTGATTATGAATACGAACGTCACCTTCTAAAACACCGCGCAATGTATCGTATTTAATATCACGGTGTGGAGCTTCTGGGTTTTTACCCGCAGCGTAATCAGCATCGTACTTATCCCACTCACGCTTATATTCTTGAGCGCCAATCCATGCTGTGCGATAACCTGCCATATTACCCATACGTGTCATCGGTAATACACCTTTTCGACCGTAAACACGTTTAGGATTTTCACCACAGGCCATTTTTAAACCGTATGGCGCATCAGGAAATTTCATTCCTTGCATGGTATGAGCCGGTACATTTTTAAGTGTAACGCCACGTCCACCAAATAGATTAGCTGAACCTGGTAAAATTTGTAATGACGTAATACCGCCTTCGCGTGCACGATTGAAACCTGGATCTTGTGGCCAAATTGAATGCTCAACCCATACTTCTGCCGTATTAGGGCTGGTCATTTCGTTACCATCTTGATGAGACTCAACCGATGGATTTGGATAAGCACCTAAATGTGAATGAACGTCAATAATGCCTGGTGTTACCCATTTACCTTGCGCGTCAATAGTGGTGTCTGCATTAGCGGTTAAATCTTTACCAACTTGCTGCACTTTACCGTCAACAATCAGTACGTCAGCTTCATCTAAACGCTCACCCGTACCTGTTAATACCGTTGCATTAGTGATCAAGGTGCTTGATGTCGCTACTGGCTGATAAGTACTTGGGTATGGGTTTTTATTAATGGTTACTTTAGGATCTTGTGGGCCGCTTTCTTGGCAACCAACAAGTGCTGCTGCTAAACCAACAGCTAACAATGAGGGAGCAAATTTTTGCATGTTTTTAGGTTCTCCTGTTTTTTTACTACTTTAGCGAAAGCAAACGCATAAAGCTAAAAAAACAGGTGAAAAGGCGGTTATTTAAGGTGAGTTTCTGTAATTATTTTTTTATATAATTGTTATAAAGCTTATCCAGAGCTCCTTCGGTGGTGAGCGATGGATCTTTACTTATAAAGTGTTTAACCGTTCGGGTTACAAAATCTGAGTTTTGCTTATGTAATTTTGAAAAATCTTTAATCAATGTATTACCATCTTTTGCGGCTGTGACTTTATCATGGCGATGTCTGTATTGGCTCAATGCCTTATTAAAATCACCTTGATAGTCTTCCACTAAAATTTTATAAAAATCACTTTTTTGTACCTTTAAAACATTAATGCAATAATTAAGCGCTTCTTTAAAGTCGTAAAATACAGTGCCTTCTACATCAAACTCTTTGGTTTTTTCACGCACTGTGACACGTGCTTCTTCAGTGGCATAACTAAACCCCGTAAAAGCGAGTCGTTCAGCCGCTTCTTTACCGAGTTTCATACCCGCTTGAATACTATGAGCAAATTCATCACTCATGTCAGCGAGCTCGTTTTCTTCCCACATGTTATAAACGCGCAAAGGCTTTGCATACTTATTAGATAACTTCTTTTTAAGTTTGCTAAATCGCTCATCAATGGTCATTAATCGCTCATTGTGAAGTAATGCATGGCATTCATAACAAGCTGCAATGGCAACAAAGTCAGCTTCTTCACCTAGATCAATAATACTTTGTAGCATATGCAATGGCGGGCAATGATCGCGCTCTGTTGCCTCACAGCCGCAATAAAAACATTGGTTAAAATGCTGTTGCTCACACGCATAAGCTTGCTGGTAGTAACTTGCTAACGTTTTATTCACAATTGCGCTCCAAAAATATAAAATGCCACAAATTTAGGGCGCGATAATAACAGCCTGAAAAAATATTTCAGTAGGAAAACGCTAAAGTGTGTCAAAAATAAATTATTTATGAACAACTTTTCATACACCTACAAAATTGCACGATTTATATACACATCTTCTTACAGCTTACCCCATTCAGTTAACAACATTTCGGCTACATTAAGCAATACTTAAGTTGCATATAAACAAAGAGGCAAATACTATGATTTCTTTCAAAGCAACTCTATATTCAACTGTATTATTGGGCGCAGCAACATTAACAGCTCCTGTAATGGCGGCCACTTTTGTTGCCGCTGATTCATCACCCGGTACCCAAGCTTGCATGGCCGTTGCATCTAACAAAAGACTGACACTGCTCAGAACAATGAAAGATCTACGTATAGATAAACATGTAATTAGCAAAAAATTACTCTGTAATGATTTATCAGTGGGTGACTTTGTAACGCTGTATGATTTAAATAAATCAGCACAATTTTTAAATATTGAAGCATCTACTAGTACGTCAATAAGAGATTTAGCAAAAGTAAACAAACCGCTTGTAGTTATTATGGCGGGATCTAAATAACCTGAGTTCTAATTAAAAAATCGTGAGTTTTAAATGCGTTTAATTTACTCTAGCCAAACACGTTAGGCAGGGCTTAGTACCTGCTTAACGTGTATTTAATTATTAAATAAGCGCTGCCAACAAGCCAAACAAACCACCAAATACCCCACCCCACACAACGAGCCAGCCTAAATGTTCGCGGATCATGGTTTGAATTATTTCTTTTACCATTTTAGGGGTGAGTTCATCTAAGCGTTCATCCACTAACTTAAGCACCGTATTATGCAAACTTTCCGCGTTATTACCTTGGGTTAACATGTCGCTTAATAGCGTTTTAAAATCGTCGGTGTCGCTTATTTGCACCAGCGATAATTGCATTTTTTCAATAAACTTTTCTCGCATTGGCTCAACGGCTTCAGTGCCGCCAAACATTGCAAGCATGCTACCAAATTGTGATTGCTCAATAACCACTAACAAATTATCGAATGCAGGGTTTAAATCTACTTTATAAATTACCGATTCAAAATCAATCGTTGGCTGTGCCTTACTTAGAAGCTTGTCTATTTTATGCTCAGAAAAGAACTCCGTAAGTATTAAATTTCTTATAGCCACTTTAAAGCTTTCAAACTTAAGCGCAATTACACCTGATCCATATAAAAACGGTACTTTTTCAAACAGCATATGAATAGCGAGTAAATTTGTAACCGCACCAGAGAGTGCAAATAAACCCACTGAAAGTACAATGGCTTGATCAAATACAAAACCAATAACAACACAACACGCTGCTAATAAGTTAGTGATAAAACTTTTATTCATTTTTATTCCATTTCAGTGATTTGTATCAGAAATTGATAGTCTTAATTTTACACCGATTAATTTGTTTATTTAATCCCTTTTTGCCATAGTTTATTTATAGGTTTAAAAGGTGACTATTGTTATGTGGAAAACAATCAATCAACAGATCAGCCAAGCTATCCATTACGATTTTAAACACACCCATAAACGTCAGTTGCAAAATACATCCACCGATAAGTTGTTTCACTTAAGCGATGGCAAGCACAATTACTTAGTTAAAATTGCGCAAAAACATGAACTAGAACGCTTTGAGGCTCAAGCTCAAGGTTTAAAACAGCTTACTCAAAACAGTGTATTTATGGTGCCAGACTGCATTACAACTGGGGCCAATATAGAATTCGCCTTTATTGTATTAGAGTGGCTTACACTTGACGAGCTTCCCCATACCCATTGGTCAGCTATGGGGGAGCATCTTGCTATGTTACATCAAAAACACCAGCAAGCGATGTTTGGTTTTGACACCGACAATTATTTAAGCTCAACACCTCAACCTAATCAGTGGCATAAAAAATGGGATGTATTTTTTGCAGAAGAACGTATTGGTTGGCAATTACAGCTATTAGCTGAAAAAGGCATTGCACTTGCAGACCCCGAGCAACTGATAAATTTAGTAAAAGAGCAACTGCATAATCATCATGTTTTACCCTCACTAATACATGGCGATTTTTGGCGCGGTAATATGGGCTTTGTAAACAACATTCCGACCTTATTTGACCCTGCCTGCTATTACGGAGATCGGGAGGTCGATATTGCTATGAGTGAGCTTTATGCCCCCCTCCCTGAAGAGTTTTATAGTACCTACAATCACCAATACCCTTTAGCTCAGGGTTATGAGCAACGTAAGCTTGTTTACCAGCTTTACCCTATTTTAAACAACGCCAACATTTATGCGGGGCATTATCTAAATCAGGCTAAAGACCACGTTGATAAACTAATTAAACTAAAATAAATGTAGTAAACAAAATATAAGCACTATAGTTATTATTAGCTCGTTGTGTGTTACCCACGTAAAAAAACTTAGTTTTTATGAGGTGTTATTATGAAAGACTTTTTATCACAACGTATCGCCTGCCCACATTGTGGACACCATATTCATTTAGATCTCGATGCCAGTATGGGCGATCAAGACTACTATGAAGAATGCAGTGCCTGTTGTAACCTTATACACTTAAACATGCATATAGATTATGCACGTAATAAGTTAGAGTTACATGTAGACAGCGATGACGAACAAATATTTTAACTATGTTGGCGCATGTAGTTTTCAACGGTGTTTATAATTGTATAGGTTTGCTGGTCGACTTCAATATTGAACTCATCACCCACAACGGCTTCACCTAAATTAGTTATATCGAGTGTTTCTGGTATTAAATGCAACCAAAAGCCAAACTCATCAATATTACCCACCGTTAAACTTGCACCATTAACAGATACAAATCCTTTGTATAGCACATATTTTTGCCATTTTTGTGGCAGGCTGAGCTGTATTTTGTAGTTGTTTTCTAACTTCACTATTTGTGCAATTTTTGCGGTGCAATGAATATGTCCAGATACAATGTGCCCACCCAACTCAGTACCAAACGACACTGAACGCTCGTAATTAACTAAACTACCCAATTCCAGTTGCCCAAGATTAGTTAGCTGCAGGGTTTCATCAATAACATCAAAATGCACTTGAGCAACCACATCGTGATTACTTAGCTCTACTTTCACAACAGTCAAACAACAACCATTTATAGCGATGCTGGCACCTAAGTCTAAATGCTTCACGTATTGCTCATTAACAGAAACTACCAAGCGTAATACGCCCTGTGCATGGGTTTTAGAAACTACCGTTGCTTGAGTTTGAATAATACCGGTAAACATAAAAATCGCTTCTATTTCTAACAAAGTGCTAGTTTAACGTATCAAAAGACAAAATCATTCACTTAATAGCACTTATTGATGGTTATTTTCACCACCAAGATGAATTAAATACAAACACCGACCACCAGCATAGCTTGGCAGATCACAATAGATTACAATGCGACTATGTTTTTCTGAATAGCTGTTTTTTATGACTTTTTGTAGTTGGGAAGCCAAACGTTTACTTTCTCTTGCCGTTCCCGTTTTTTTAGCACAAGTAACTTTAGTATTAATGTCTGTGGTTGACACCATTATGGCCGGACAAGTGAGCCCTACCGATTTAGCTGCACTGTCAATTGCAACGGGGATATGGAACCCAATTTTATTAGCAATACAAGGGATTTTATTAGCATTAACGGGCGTTATTGCACAATTCGCTGGTGCTAAAGATCGAAACGGCATCAGCCATTATTTTCAGCAAGCCCTTTATTTAACACTCCTTTTAAGTATTGCTGGTTTTAGTGCGGCGCAGCTTGCCAATACTGTTATTTTACAGCTAGATACCACCCCTGCAATTGCTGGACTTGCTTTTGACTACATTCATTTTGTTAAATGGGGTGTATTTGGCTTTTTAATTTTTACCGTTTACAGAAATATGACTGAAGGCATGGGGATGACCAAGCCTGCATTTTATATTAGCCTACTGGGGCTTGCGGTAAACATTCCACTCAATTATATTTTTATCAATGGCTTATTTGGCCTACCAGCTTTTGGCGGAGCCGGTTGTGGTATCGCTACCGCACTCGTATTTACTGTTATGGCCATTGCGCAGGTGACTTATTGCCAGCTCAGCAAAAAAGTAGATGCCAAAGGCTTATTAGCGGGCTTTGAAAAACCTAACTTTAAAACCATAGGTATTATTACCAAACTCGGTATTCCTATATCACTAGCCACTTTTTTTGAAGTAACCTTGTTTGCCTGTATACCTTTATTTATTGCGCACTTGGGTGCGGTTGCCGTATCTGGTCATCAAATTGCAGCCAGTGTTACGGCACTATTATTTATGATGCCTCTTAGCCTATCAATTGCAATTAGCATACGAATTGGTAATTTATTTGGGCAAAATCATTTAGACCAATTAAAAGTAGCCGTGTCTACAAGTTATATTTTAGCGGCAATTATCGCCCTATTTATCGCTTTTATTACTTTTATAGGTCGCGATGTGATTAGCCAGCTTTATAGCGATAGCCCTGCGGTACTCGCACTTGCTTCATCAATTATGATTTTAGCCTGTATTTATCAACTTCCTGATGCATTACAAGTAGCTGCAAATGGTATATTGAGAGGCTTAAAGCACACCGCGCCTATTTCTTATATCACTTTTATCTCTTATTGGTTAATCGGCTTTAGTTTAGGTTACGTATTAGCAAGAACAGACTTAATAGTGCCAGCAATGGGCCCTCACGGTTTTTGGATAGGTATTATCGTTGGATTATCAGTTGCAGCTGTACTACTGATGCTGACAGTGCATAGGCGATTTAAACGTGAACCATTTATTCTCTCTTAATCAATCTATAACTACCACACTGCCACTTAAATGGTTACTGGCAGTGTGTTGTATCTTACTTTTTGGCTGCTCAGAGCAGCCCAGTGAGGCAAATAAAACCTATTTGTCTCGCTTAAGTAGTACCTTGCAAGTTCCTAAGCCAAACACAAACCCATTGCAACAACTTACTTTAGTTGAGCCTGTTGAAGCTTTACAACCAGCAATTAAAATTGGCATAACTGAACTTGCTGGTATTAGCCAATGTAAACTGAACGTTTTAATAAGCGAGCATAATAATCAGTTAGGTAAAACAGCCACCGCTGCTAGCCAATTGAAGTACCAAATAGATTTTATTCAAAGCGCGCAAAACTGTTTAAATAGCTTGGATAAACAAAGCAAGATTTACAACAAAATTGCTGCGGCAAAAACTCAAAAACAAGCTCAGCTTACTCAGTTTTTCAACAATATGTTATTTAGTGAGCCCGAACTCAACAGCAGTTGGCAATTAACCGGCCAAGAGCTCAGCACTCAACCGGCTGGGTTTAGCGACACAGTTGAGGGGCTTAAAAAGCTAACTACCATAAAACAGCTAATAGAAAACCAAAATAGTATGGCAATAAACAGTGATGATATTTTGTCAGCGCTTGAGCCGCTTAACAAATACGAGTTTAACCAACAACTTATTCAAGCCGCGCGTGAACAAATTAGCTTAAACCATGCGGCCACCCAGTTTGTAAATACTTTAACGCTTGAAGATATATGCCCAAAGGGTAAAAACAAGCAGCAAGCTAAAATTGTCAGTAATATATTCAATAAATATTATTTGAAACAAATTCAGCCTTATCAAGCTCAGCTTAGTGGCTATTTAGAAACATTGCAGCCGCTTTATGTGCAGCTGTGGTTTAATCAAGCAGTAAGCAGTGAAGAAGTAAATGCCCTTCTTGACCCAAACGCTAAAAACTTACTCGCTCAGCTAAAATCGTCAGCAAAAGAGCATGTTATATGGTGGCAAAAATTTTATAAAACGTGTGAAATCAGTCCAATATGAATAAAAAAACGGCAAATGAACTCAAATAGCATAAACATGCTTGATTCACTCCTCATCACGCTATATATTAGCGACCGTTGTTAAGCAATTAACAACTCTTAAATACATGCAGTACAACTGTAGCTCAGTTGGGCGAGATTGGACCGAAGCAAAGCTTCGCAGCCGAACGAGGTGGAGGCAGGACGCCGACAGGATGAAGCTTCATGGACGAATTAAATAATATGTAGACTTATAGTACGACTGTAGCTCAGTTGGTTAGAGCACTACCTTGACATGGTAGGGGTCGGTGGTTCGAATCCACTCAGTCGTACCAAATATACTAAAAATGATCTGGAAAGC